>JANNOT010000340.1:0-2024 GCA_031399375.1 Paraoceanicella sp. | reverse complement strand
CCCATCCCGCTGGCGCTGGTGGGGCTTGTCGCCCTCGTCAGCCTGCCGCCGGACGGACTGATCTTCCCCTGACCCGGCCCTGGGGTGCGGCGCCCGCGCTGGCGGGCGCCGCGTCGTCAGTCGAGCACGCCCGCGGCGCGCAGCATCGTCTCCAGGCTGCGGATGCGCAGACCGCCGGATGGCGGGCCGTCGGTCGGGGTCCAGCGTCCGCCCACCCGGCTGGGATCATTCCAGTAGGACGTGGGGTCCTGCACGATCAGCCCCACGAGCGTTTCGGCCACCAAGCGGCTGCCGAGCGCACCCAGGTGGCGGCCGCCTGCCTGGACCTCCGCCTCGCGCAGGACGTAGAGCCAGAGGGGGGTGTGATCGACAAACCCGCCAGACCCAACGGCAGGACCGGTTCGCCCGCCCAACAGATCGTCCCGCGACAATGCCGGGATCACGATTCCTGCGCCTGCGAACCCCGCGATGCATGCCTGGGCCGAGGGCAGGTTCATGACGTAGCCGCGCCGCAGATTGCGCACGGCAAGGTTGCGGAACACCCCCGGCGGTTCGTTGGTCAGGGTTCTCAGCGCGGGGGCGATTTCCGTGTCGATCGCCCGCGCCCTGCGGACGGGAAACGCCGGCAGCGTGCGCACGAACCGGTCCCAGTCGATGATCCAGTTGGTCGGCAGCGTTGGGATGCCGGGGCCGTTTCCAACGCGGGCAAAGCCGCGTCCGGTAAAGGTGAACAGGTCGTCCAGCGTTGCCGGATTGGTATCAGGGTCCCCGAAGTTCAGATTGTAGTCGTACCTCTCGCGCACCATCGAATGACCGAACCGAAACGCGGCGGCCGAGAATTCGAAGGGCAGCGGCAGCAGGTCCGGATGGGCGGGATCGTGGTTCGCCGTGCGAAACGTCCCATAGACCTTTGCCTCGTCCGTCAGGACGGCGTCCAGAATGCTGGGGTCGCAGATCCGGGCGAGGTATTCGTTCACCACGAGCCACTGATAGGTCCAGGTCACGAAGCGCCGCGCATCGCGAAACTGTGCGTCCGGATCATTGGTGGTCGCCTCGATCGCATCGACGGTCGCGTTGTGCAGCCGCAGCAACGCGAGGTGGAACTGGGCGACGACGAGGTTCTCGTCGTTGCGCTCATCGCCGATCAGCGCGAGGCGGTCGCGCCGTGCCCGCGCATCGGCGCGCTCCTGGGCGGTGGGGTTGGTGAGCCCCTCGAGCGTGTCGAGCTCCGCGTCCGTCAGCGTCAGGCCCCCACTTGCGGCGAGTGCGCCGAAGCGGGGCAGGTCGGTCCCGTCGTCGAGGGGCAGCGTAGGACGCCTATCGACGCGGAAGGCGGTCCCCAGGCGCATCCTGGCGCCGTCGCGCATGGCCGCGGCGAGCTTGTTGCCCAGGGCCGACTGACCCGGTGCATCGCCATAGAGGCTATCGAGGTCGAGCCTCCCGCTGCGCAGGTTTGTGATGGCCCCCGCAATAGCATCGCGGTTCCCGGGGACGAGCGTGTCCGTGTCGATCACCGAGGGGCCTACGTCGCGGTCGCTGCTCGCGGTAATGTCGTGGTCGATGAACTGCCCGAAATAGGTGAGGATGGCGGGCAGGGCCACAAGCGCCTCGGGCGCGGCTCCGGTTTGGGTCATGGCGGTTGCGATTGCGTCGATGGCCGCGGCGGGGTTCTGCACGTCCGGGAAGCTAGCGGCGCCGGCGAAAAGGTAGGCGAAGCGATGGCGCGGCGGGGACGCGGCTTCGGGCGCCGGGTCGACGACCTCCACCGCGAACGTGTCGGTTGTGACGGGCGAACCTGACAGGGCCGACGCGAGCGGGCGGATCCGTGCCAGCAGCGGTTCGCTGGGGGGCGGGGCGTCGTCGGACAGGCGGTGGGTGGGCTTTCCATGGCCCTGGCTGAGCAGCATCGGATCATCTCCCTCTCGATGATGGCTGCGGCTTGGCATGCCGCCGCGCGCAGCGTCGCACCCCGCCATTCCCGCGGCGTGACAGGCGCTGTCACGCACGCGGTCACCCACATGCGC
>JANNOT010000310.1:0-5026 GCA_031399375.1 Paraoceanicella sp. | reverse complement strand
CTATGGAATCGCGACTGCGGTTCTGCAAGGGCAGATTGAACGGCAGCAGAAACTCACGGATTCGCCAGCGGAAGCGGCGGACGAAAACCGCGATGAATCGCTGGCGCTGAAGATTCCGCTCGACCCGTCACCGTTGATCGGCCAGAATCTGCCAAAACGCGTGGCGCGAAGGATTTGGGCGAAGGCGATGAAGAATAAATATGGTGCGAATTCACGCAGCCAGATGTTGAAGTATCACATTCAAACTTCGGGCAGATCGTTGCATGCGCAGGAGATTGACTTCAATGACATCCGCACAACATTACAAGCGTTGTATGCGATTTATGACAATTGCAATTCTCTACATACAAATGCTTATGATGAAGCGATCACCACTCCAACAGAAGAATCGGTAAGGAGGGCAATGGCCATTCAGCTAATTATTAATAAAGAGTTGGGTCTTGCCAAAAATGAAAATCCGACACAAGGTTCGTTCATTATAGAAGAACTGACAGATCTTGTTGAAGAAGCCGTACTTGTTGAATTTGATCGCATTACGGAAAGAGGTGGCGTGCTTGGCGCGATGGAAACGATGTATCAGCGAGCGTGACCAAGGCCGAAGCGGCCTTTGACCAGGATCACCGGCTGATCGCCCTGCGCATCAACTGCGTTGCCAACATGGGGGCCTACTGCTCGAACTTCGCGCAGTTCATCCCGTCCGAGCTTGCGCTCAAGGTGCTGCCCGGCGTCTATGACGTCCAGAAGGCGTTCTTCAACGTGAAGGGTGTGTTCACCAACACGACCCCCATCGACGCCTATCGCGGTGCGGGTCGCCCCGAGGCGATCTATGTCATCGAGCGGCTGATGGACTGGTCGGCGCGCAGCATGGGTCTGGACCCCATCGCGCTCCGCCGCAAGAACTTCATCCCGGTGGAAAAATTCCCCTACACCTCGGTGGCGGGCGAAACCTACGACGTGGGCGATTTCAACCGGGTGCTCGACCGTGCCGTGGCCGAGGCGGACCTCGCGGGGTTCCCCGCGCGCAGGGCGGCGTCGGCGCGGGCGGGCCGCTATCGCGGGCTGGGCCTGTCCTACTACATCGAATCGATCCTGGGCGACCAGAACGAGACGACCAAGATCGCCTTCACCGAGGATGGCTTTGCCGAGCTCTATGTCGGGACCCAGTCGAATGGCCAGGGGCACGAGACGGTGTTCGCCCAGATCCTCCACCAGCGCTCCGGCATCCCGTTCGACCGGATCCGCTTCGTGCAGGGCGACAGTGACCGCATCGCCAAGGGCGGCGGCACCGGGGGCTCGCGCTCCGTCACCATGCAGGGCAACTCGATCAACGCCACGACCGACATCATGGTGACCCGCTTCATGCCGCTGGCCGAGGAGGAGCTGGAAACCTCGGCCGCCGACATCGTGTTCGAGGATGGCGCCTTCCGCGTCGCGGGCACGGACCGGACGACGGATTTCATCACGCTTGCCGCCCGCGCCCGGCGGGCCGGCAAGCAGGACCTGCTGGTGACCGAATACGAAAATGTGGTCCCCGGCCGCTCCTATCCCAACGGCGCGCATTTCGCCGAGGTCGAGGTTGATGCCGACACGGGTGTCGTCCAGGTGGTGAAGTACACCGTCGTCGATGATTTCGGCGTGCTGATGAACCCCATGCTGGCCGAGGGCCAGGTACATGGCGGCGTCGCCCAGGGCATCGGCCAGGCGATCAACGAGCATGTCGTCTATGATGCCGACGGGCAGCTTTTGACCGCAAGCTTCATGGACTATGCCATGCCGCGCACCACCGATGTGCCGATGATGCCGTTCCACTGGGAGCTTGTCCCCTCCACCGCCAATGCCATCGGCATGAAGGGCTGTGGCGAGGCGGGCACGGTCGGCGCGCTCGCCGCCGTCACCAATGCCGCACTCGATGCGGTGTGGGAGGCGGGGGTGCGCCGCGTGGACATGCCCATGACGCCGCTGCGGATGTGGTCCTGGCTGCAGGAGGCCCGCGGCCAGATGGCCGCGGAGTAAGCACGCACGGGGGTGGGCGGCCGCAGGTCGTCCCACCCGACCGCCGCGTCAGCTCAGTCGGAGTGCGACCGATCCGGCCCGCAGGTCCTGCGTTCGGTCGAGGCGCAGGACCGCAAGCCCCTGCGTCCCGGCAACCGATCCGAGACGACCGGCCGCCCGGTCGCCCGACAGGATTTCCGTCCCCGGTGGGACAGGGGCGTCGAGCGTCACGCGCACCAGGCCGCGGCGAAGTTCGGTCTTGTGCTTCATGCGGGCCGTGACCTCCTGGCCCACATAGCATCCCTTGCGGAAATCGACGCCGTGGAGCCGCTCGAACCCCGCCTCGAGGATGAACGTGTCATCCGGGATAAGGTCGAGCCCGGCTTCAGGCACACCTGCGGCAACCCGGCGGGCCGTGTAGTCGGCAAGGGTTGCCTGGATCAGCCCGGCACAGGACGCCGCGGGGTCCGCCACATGCAGCCGCCACCCCAGTGCCGGATCGCGCGGATCGCGCAGGGCAACCTCGGGCGGCGTCCCCTCACCCCAGAGCAGGGCGACCGCCAGGGGTGCGACCGTGATCTCCACCGCCCTGCGCAGGCGGTAGAGCGCCAGACGCTGGGCGAAGGCGACGGCCCGGTCGCGGGCGAGATCGGCCAGGATCGCATCCCCGTCATCGACCAGGATCGCGTCGAAGAGATACTTTCCCTGCGGGCTCAGAAGGGCGGCGTAGACCGGTATGCCGGGGGCCAGCCGGGCGATGTCGTTGGTCATCAGACCCTGCAGGAACGGCCGCGCATCCGCCCCGCGGAGGACGAGCACGGCGCGGGTCGGATCGACGCACCACTGGATCACGGGCGGGCTCCTGCAGGTTTGGGGGAGGCGGAAATGGCAACTCGCGGCCCCGTCCCGATTGAGGTATCGCTCGGGACAGCCCCAGGCAAGGTGCCCTCACGCATGTCAGCCCCCCTCTCCGTCCTGATCCCCACGCTGCATGTCGGCGCGGGCATCTTGCCCACCCTCGCCGCGCTCGCTGCCTCGATGGACGAGGGGCTGATCCGCGAGGTCATCCTGGCCGATGGCGGATCGGCCGACGACATCGCGGCGATCGCCGATGCGACGGGGGCGCGGCTGGTGGTCAGCCCGCCGGGCCGGGGGGTGCAGCTTGCTGCCGCGGCGCGGGTTGCACAGGGGGAATGGTTGCTCGTGCTGCATGCCGACACGGTGCCGGCGGCGGGCTGGATCCCGGCGCTGCGCCACCATGTCCTGCGCCATCCCGGGATGGCGGGGTATTTCAGGCTGGCCTTCGACGCCACGGGTCCGTGGCCGCCGGTCGTGGCGGGCTGGGCGAACCTGCGGGCGCGGGTCTTTGGCCTGCCCTATGGCGACCAGGGCCTGCTGATCCCGCGCGCGCTCTATGACCGGGTCGGCGGCTATCCCGAAATCGCGCTGATGGAGGATGTGGTCATCGCCCGCCGCCTGTCGGGGGCCCTGCGGGCGATCCCGGCGCGGGTGGTCACCAGTGCGGCGCGCTACGAGCGCGACGGCTGGCTGCGCCGCGGCCTGCGCAACTGGGCCACGCTGCTGCGCTTTGCCCTCGGCACGGGCCCCGACACCCTCGCACGCAGCTATGGCCGCGAGCGGCGCGGATGAGCGTGCGCCGCAGGCTCGTCATCTTCGTGAAGGCGCCGGTCGCGGGCCGGGTCAAGACCCGGCTCGGGCGCGAGATCGGCATGGTCCAGGCCGCCTGGTGGTGCCGCCACCAGATGGCCCGGCTCCTGCGGGTCCTGGGGCGCGATCCGCGGTGGGAAACCTGGCTCGCGGTGACCCCGGACCAGGGCGACTGGCCCGCCTGGCCCCGCGCGCTGCCGCGTTGGCGGCAGGGGCATGGCGATCTTGGCGCGCGCATGGCCGGCGTGTTCCACGGCCTGCCCCCGGGGCCGGTGGTCATCGTGGGCACCGACATTCCCGGCCTGCGCCCCTGCCACGTGGCCGAGGCATTTGCCGCGCTCGGGCGGGCCGATGCGGTGTTCGGGCCCGCGCTCGATGGCGGCTATTGGCTGATGGGCCTCGCGCGCGGGCGGCGCACGGCCCCCGCCGGGCTCTTTGACGGCGTGCGCTGGTCCACGCGCCACGCCCTGGCCGACACGCTCGCAACCCTGCACGGCCACCGGGTCGGGTTCGTCACACCGCTCGATGACGTGGATGAGGCGGCCGACCTCGGCCGGTAGGGCCGACCCGAACCTGCCGCATCATCACCGCCGGGCGCTGCCAGGGTGCGCAGGATCGGCGCCGGGTGGCCCAAGCCTGCGGGATCCGCCGGGCGCCGGTTCCAGCTCGTCGGGCAGATGCGCCCCGCGAGGTCGATGACCTGGGGCGGCTCGAGACGACTCGGAGCCTCGCCCGGGCGCGGACCCGGACAGCAGGATTGGCCAAAGCGGCTTCTGCGTGCGGCGTGCCACGGGTGCCCCGCGCCACCCGCGCTATCCTTCCATCGGGCCACCCCTCCCCGGCGCCGATCCCGGCATCGTTGCCCCTGTGGGTGGCGAAGGTTCGTGCGCCGGCCGCGCCCTCACCGCGCGGGTGCGGCGGGGGCGGCGTTCGAGACCACGAGGCGCAGATCCGGCCGGGGCGTCCGCGCGGTCCGGGCGGGCAGGATCGCGGCGCGCAGGCGCGCCGCATATCCCGCGCGATGTTCGGCCAGGGCGATCAGGGCGCCGATGCCCTCGGCATCACGTCGGCCGTAGCCGACCCCGAACCCCGGGGCGCGGGACACGCCGCCTGCCATCGTCAGCGTCTCGGGCACGCCGCTCGGATCGGGGGGGGCGCCACCGCGCAGGGCGCGCATCAGGGCATCCCAGCCCGCCATCGCCGGATCGTCGACGATAACGGGTCCCGGCGGGAGGCCGAGCAGGTCCTGGTGCCAGAGATCACAGAGCGCGAGGAGCAGCGGCAGGTTGCCCGCCGCGGGGATCTGGAGCGCGTGGCGGTCGAGAGCATGGGCCCCTGCCCGCAGTGCCGCCCGGCCTCGGGCCCC
>JANNOT010000303.1:0-16596 GCA_031399375.1 Paraoceanicella sp. | reverse complement strand
TGGGAAGTCAAACACTATGGATCATGGAAAGTCAAGCACTATGGATCGTCGTTCCGCCATCAAAAACGCCGGCTTGGCCGGTGTGCTGGCCGCCGGCATCGCGCCGGCCGTCGTGCACGCGCAGGCCAATATCCGCTGGCGCCTGACCTCGGCGTTCCCGAAGGCACTCGACACGATTTACGGCGCCGCGGAGTCGTTCTCCAAGAAGGTCAAGGACATGACCGGCGGCAAGTTCGAGGTCTCGGTGCATGCCAACGGCGAGCTCGTTCCTTCGGCCGGTCTGGTGGATGCCGTGCAGAACGGCACCGTCGAGATGGGCCATACCGCGCCGTACTACTACTTCGGCAAGAACGACGCCTTTGCCCTGGGCTGCGCCATTCCCTTCGGACTGAACAGCCGCCAGATGACCGCCTGGCAATACGACGGCAACGGCCTGAAGCTGATGCGCGAGTTCTACGCCGGCTACGGCTTCACGAGCTTCCCGATGGGCAACACCGGCGCCCAGATGGGTGGCTGGTTCCGCAAGGAGATCAAGTCGCTCGAGGACATGAAGGACGTGAAGATGCGCATCGCGGGCTTCGCGGGCCGCGTCATCTCGAATATCGGCGTGATCCCCCAGCAGATCGCGGGGGGCGAGATCTACCAGGCGCTGGAGAAGGGCACCATCGACGCAGCCGAATGGGTCGGCCCCTATGACGACGAGAAGCTCGGCTTCTACAAGGTCGCGCCCTATTACTGCTACCCCGGCTGGTGGGAAGGGGGCGCGATGCTCCACACGTTCGTCAACGCCGCGGTGTGGGAGGGGCTGCCCCCCGTCTACCAGTCGATCCTGCGCACCGCCTGCCAGGCCGCGAACGCCGACGTACTGGCAAAGTACGACGCGCTGAACCCGACCGCGCTGAAGAAGCTCGCCGCGGGCGGGGCCAAGTTCATCCCCTATCCGCAGGACGTGCTAGAGGCGACATTCAACAGCGCCCAGGCGCTTTATGCCGAGATCTCGGGCGAGAACGCGGCGTTCAAGAAGATCCACGATTCCATGATGGCCTACCGGGCAGATGCGTATCTCTGGTCCCAGTTCTCGGAATACACGTTCGACGTGTTCATGATGGGCCAGCAGCGCAACCGCAAGCTCTGAACCGGATCCCGGGCGGACCCCAGGGTCCGCCCGCATGCCGCGGATGCGCAGGGGGGGCGAGGGCATGGACGGGTGGCTGCGCGTCGCAGATGCGATCGACCGCATCAGCAGGTTCTTCGGGCTCGTGGCGGCAGCGGCCGTTCTTGCCGTGACGGTCATCGCGTCGCTCGATGCGATCGTGAGCTATTTCATCGCGCCGCTCGATCGGTTCGACCAGGTCCTGCGGGACTGGGGTCTCGGGATCGGCTGGGCCCTCGACTGGTACCGGGGCCACGCGAATTCGGTCAATGATCTCCTGCTCGTGCTCTTTGCGGTCATGGTGATGATCGGGGCGCCCTGGACGCTGAAGGTCAACGAACATGTCCGGGTCGACCTGCTCTATACCAATGTGGGCGAACGGACGCGGATCTGGATCGACCTCTTGGGCGGGTTCGTGTTCCTGCTGCCGATCTGCGTCATCATGATCTGGTTCACCTGGCCCTGGTTCGTGGACAGCTGGATATCGGGCGAGATGGGCAACAATGCCGGCGGCTTGCCGCGCTGGCCGTCCAAGCTGATGCTGCCGGTCGGCTTCGCGCTCGTGGCCTTGCAGGGGGTGTCCGAGATCATCAAGTGCGTTGCCGCACTGCGCGTGGGCTACGTGCGTCCCCATGCCTATGTAAAGCCGGTGCAATGATCGATTTCGTCACCGACAACATGGCGCCGTTGATGTTCGGCGGCCTCATCCTGTTCATGCTCATCGGGTTCCCGGCGGCGTTCTCGCTGTCGGCGGTGGGGCTCTTCTTCGGGTTCATCGCGATCGAGCTGGGGCTGATCGCGCCGGTCTATCTCGGCAACCTCACGTTCCAGATCAATTCGGTCCTGACCAACGACCTCCTGCTCGCCATCCCGCTCTTCACCTTCATGGGGGCGATCCTCGAAAAGAGCGGCCTGGCCGAGGATCTGCTCGAGGGGTTCGGGCAGCTTTTCGGCACGGTCCGGGGCGGGCTGTCCTATGCCGTCGTGCTGGTGGGCGCGGTCCTGGGGGCGATCACGGGCACGGTCGCCGCGTCGGTCATCGCCATCGGGCTGATCTCACTGCCCATCATGCTGCGCTACGGTTATAACGTGCGGCATGCGACGGGGGTGGTGGCGGCGTCGGGGACGATTACCCAGCTCATTCCCCCGGCCCTGGTGCTGGTGGTGCTGGCCGATCAGCTCGGCGTGCCGGTGGGCGACATGTACCTGGGTGCCATCGGGCCGAGCCTGGTGCAGGTCGCACTCTTCATGCTCTGGGTGTTCATCCTGACCATCGTGCGGCCGAGCTACCTTCCGGCCCTGCCGCCCGAGGCGCGGACGCTGCGGGGCTGGGCCCTGATCTGGAAATGCGTGCGCGGCATGGTCCCGTCGCTGATCCTGATCTTTCTCGTGCTCGGCACGATCCTTCTCGGCATCGCGACGCCGACCAAGGCGGGGGCACTCGGCGTGACGGGGGCGATCCTGCTCGCCGTGTTCAATGGACGGCTGAACTGGGCGCAGGTGTGGGACGGGATGAAATCGACCATGCGCCTGACGGCGATGGTCGTGTTCATCCTGCTCGGCGCGCGGGTGTTCAGCCTGATCTTCCAGGGGGTGGGGGGCGGACATTGGCTGGAGGAGCTGCTGAGCGGGCTGCCGGGCGGGGTCGTGGGGTTCCTGATCTTCGTGAACATCTTCGTGTTCTTTCTCGCCTTCTTCCTCGATTTCTTCGAGATCGCGTTCATCGTGGTGCCGTTGCTCGCCCCCGTCGCGGAATCGCTGGGGATCAACCTGGTGTGGTTCGGCGTGCTGCTCGGGGCCAACATGCAGACCAGCTTCATGCACCCGCCGTTCGGCTTCGCGCTGTTCTATCTGCGCGGGATCGCGCCGCCGGAAATCCGGAGCGCGGACATCTACTGGGGCGCGGTGCCGTGGCTGTTCCTGCAGCTCATCCTCGTCGGCCTGCTCATCGCGTTTCCCGAGATGTCGACCTACTGGCTCGATGCAGCTACCGATGTCGATCTCGACACGATCCAGATCGAAGTGCCGCAGGCCGGGGGGGGTGGGGGACTGACAGCTCCGCCGAGCTTCGATCTCTCCGCGCCGCCGTCGATCACGCCGTGAGGACGGGGCTGAGGGTGTGACGACGGGCGCGGGGGACCGCGCCCTTAGGCTTCGCTGACGATGCCGCGGGCCGTTATCTCGGCCACCTGCTCCAGGATCGGGGCGGTGGCGAGTGGGTGGCTGTCGGGGCGCACCTTGGCGGGGTCCGTGACCGTCTGCCACTTGCCGCCCATGAAGATCTCGAACGGGCGGTACTGGGCCTTGTACGCCATCTTCATGCTGCCGGGCACCCAGTAGCCGAGATAGACGTAAGGCAGCTCCGCCTCACGCGCGAGCCGCAGGTGATCGAGGATCATGTAGGCCCCCAGGCTGCGCGGCGAGAGCACGGGGTCGAAGAACGAATAGACCATCGAAAGCCCGTCGGTCAGCACGTCCGTCAGGCAGGTCGCGATCAGCCGTTCGGCCCCGTCCACCTGCATCCGGTATTCGACGACGCGGCTGCGGACCGGCGTTTCCTCGATCATGGCCGAGAATTCGACCTCGTCCATTTCCGCCATCCCGCCATCGGCGTGGCGGATGTCGAGATAGCGGCGAAAGAGGTCGTACTGCTCCTCGGTCGCCCAGGCCGCGTTGGTGCGCCGGATGACGTCACCATTGCGGCGCAGCGTGCGAATCTGCGTGCGTGTCGGCTGAAATGCCTCCACCGGGATGCGCGCGGACAGGCACGCGGCACAGTCCGAGCACGAGGGGCGATAGAGCACGTTCTGGCTGCGGCGAAACCCCTTGCGCGACAGGGTGTCGTTCAACGCCGCCGAGTTCTCGCCGTAAAGCGCCGTGAACAGCTTACGCTCCTGCCGCCCGGGAAGGTAGGGGCAGGGCTGGGGCGCGGTCACGAAGAACTGCGGGGTAAGCGATCCCGTATGGCGCATGGGGGCGGGGCATCCTGAACGGCTATCGACAAAATGCTAGCAGAGGTTGCGCGCCGCAAACAACTGCTTTTCCCGACGTGATGAATCTGGCCTCAGAGCGGGCGATTGATCATGGTCGTGCCGCAGAGGAGGTCGGGCCCGCTGCGCCCGACCCGCCCCAGGCCCATGAGGATGAGGTTGCCGAGCTGCAGGACCCCCGAGCCGATGCACACAGCATAGGCCCCGGTATGGACGAAGGCGGTCAGTCCGGCGAGCCGGTCGCCGGACGCGTCGCGCAGCTCCACCCCCATCACCTTCATGCCCAGGGTCGCGGACCAGACCCGCAGGCCGATTGCGCGCAAGGCCATGTCGCACAGCCACCAGAGCAGGACCGCCCAGAGCAGGATAAAGCCCAGGGTGGGAATGGCGAGCACGAACAGGACCAGCGCCGTCACCCCCACGCTCGCCACAAGGTCGATGATCCACGCCACGAGCCTGCGCGGGCGGACGCCGTCGTAGAATTGCGGGTCGCGGTCGGGATCGGGGAGCATCGGGGTCCTGGCGCAAAATGAGGGGTCCGCGCCCACCGGGCACGGACCTTGGGAGTTACGGAACGCCCGCGTCAGGCCGCGGGTTCCGCGTCGCCCGGGCCCCGGCGGCGATCGGCCATGAACTGGTCAAACTCGGCCTGGTCCTTGGCCCGGCGCAACCGGTCCATGAACCCCTGGAAGGCGCCCTGTTCTTCCTCCAGCCGCCGGATCGTCTCGGCGCGGTATTCGTCGAATGCCACGTTCCCGGTGGGCGCGAAGCGATGGGCACCGCTGCGGTGCCATTTCGAAGTGCTGCAGGACATGCGGTTGCTCCAGATCATGTAGGCGAGGATGGCGAGGCCGATGGGCCAGACCACGACGAAGCCAAGGATCATGGCGGCGATCCAGGCGCCGCGTCCCTTGCGATCAAGCCAGGCCTCGGCGGCTCTCAGGGTGTGTGTGATGCGGTCTAACATCGGCTCCTCGGGGATGTGAATGTGAATTACATTTACATAGATGGGAGGACAAGTCACGCGCGCAAGGGGGGACGGTGAGCGAATTCTCGCGGGTCGCCCGCGGTCATCGCCTCAGCGGTCGGGCGGGATCAGGCCCAACCCGCGCAGATAGATCGCCGCCCCCGATTCCAGCAGATCCTCGGGCGAGAACGGCGCCCGCCGCCCCGGGGCGCCGCGGGCAAAGAGCTCGACCACGCCGTGGGAGAGCGCCCAGATATGGTGGCTGACCATGCTTGCGGGCGGCCTGCGGTCGGTCGGCAGATGGGCAAAGAGGCGCTCGGCCGTCCGGGTCAGCACCCCCATGGCAGCCTCGCCCGCCACGTTCAGGTCAGGATCGCCCGCGACCGAGATGCCCGATTCGAACATGGCGATGTAATGGCCCGGATGCGCGCGGGCAAAGTCGAGATAGGCGCGGCCGACCGCTTCGAACGCGCGCAGGGGCGAGGCGTCGAAACGCGCCCGCGCCGCCTCCAGCCGATCGGCAAAGATCAGGAAGCCGCGGCGGGCCACCTCGGCGATCAGCTCCTCGCGCCCCTTGAAGTGGCGATAGGGTGCGGCGGGGCTGACGCCCGCCGCCCGCGCGGCCTCGGCCATGCTGAAGCCCTGCGGGCCGCGCTCCTCGATCAGCACGAGGGCTGCATCCACCAATGCCTCGCGCAGGTTGCCATGGTGATATCCGCGCCCCTCGGGCATCAGCGGTTCTCGTCGGGCAGGATCTCGGGACCCCCGGTCAGGCGCGGGTCGGGTTCGCCGATGGCCCGCGCATCCCGCCCGGCATAGGGCAGGCGGCCGAGGATGTGGCGGATGACCTCCAGCCGCGCGCGCTTCTTGTCATCCGCCCGGATCACGGTCCACGGGCAGGCGGCGAAATGGGTCTTGCCGAACATCTCGGTGATGGCCTCGGCATACGCCTCCCATTTCTCCAGCGCGCCGACATCGATGGGCGAAACCTTCCACTGCTTCAGCGGGTCCTTTTCGCGGTCGAGGAACCGGCGGAGCTGCTCGGCCCGGCCCAATGTCAGCCAGATCTTGATCAGCTGGATGCCGTCCTCGACCAGCATCGCCTCGAATTCCGGGACCTGGGCAAAGAAATGCGCCGTCTCCGCCTCGGTACAGAAACCGAACACCGGTTCAACCACGGCGCGGTTGTACCAGGATCGGTCGAAGAGCACGATTTCCCCGGCGCTCGGCAGATGGGCGACGTAGCGCTGGAAATACCACTGACCGCGCTCGACATCCGACGGCTTGGGCAGGGCCACCACCCGGGCCCCGCGGGGGTTGAGGTTTTCGGTGATCGCCTGGATCGCCCCGCCCTTGCCCGCCGCGTCGCGCCCCTCGAAGATCACGGCGACGCGGGCCCCCGTCTCCCGCACCCAGGTCTGAAGCCGGACGAGCTCGATCTGGAGCTGGTCATGGGCCGCGGTGTAATCGTCGCGGTCCAGCTCCTCGCGGTAGGGGTAGCTTTCCGACAGCACGTCGTCGCGACCCGCGCGCTTGATCGCCTTGCGGATCGCCTTGGGCGCCTCGGTCTCGAAATAGCGGGTGATTGCCGCGTCATACGGCTTTGGAAATTCGGGCATGGCGCCTCCCCTTGTCCCACGACCATGGGGGCGCCCCCGCGTCAGGGCAAGATGCGACCGAGCGCTGCCATCAGCGCATCGGGCCGCGCATGATGCGGCATGTGCCCCGTGCCCGGCAGCAGGGTCAGGCTCGAGCCGGGCACGGCATCCGCGAGCGGGACGGAATGGATGTCGGGCCAGACGATCCGGTCGGCCTGACCGTGGATGATCTCGACCGGCAGGCGCAGGCCGGGATAGCGCGGGACCATGGCGCGCAGGGTGTCGCGCAGGGCCGCGATGTCGCGCGCATTGCGGTGCATCCGCCCGGCATCGAGCGCGAGCCCGACGCCGCCCGCATCGAGATAGTCCGCGGGCATCGGATCGGGGGTGAAGATCGCGCGCACCTGCGCCTCGACCATGGTCTGCGTCGCCACCTGGCGGCGCATCCAGGAATAGACCACGCCCGTGACCGGGTCGGCCATCAGGCGGTACTCGCTTTCCAGCGGGCCGGGCCAGGGATGGGACGGCGTGCTGAGAACGACGAGACCCGCGATGCGATCGGGCATGTCGAGCGCCCAGGCGAGGGCGACGGCCCCGCCGAAGGAATGGCCGACGACGACAGGCCGCGCGGCGCCGCAGGCGGCGGCCCCCGCGGCGAGCATACGGGCCTGGACGAAGATATCCTCGCCCCCCTCGGGCCGGGTGGAATGGCCGAGCCCGGGCCGGTCGAACACCAGGGTACGCGCGCGGGCCGCAATCGCGCCGAGCGGGCCTGCCACCCAGTCGCGCATCGACCCGTTCGCCCCGTGGAGCAGGACGACCGGCGGCCCGGACCCCTGTTCCAGCACCTGGAGCGCGCCGCCCGGCACGTCGAGCGCAATCCCGAGGGGGGGCAGATCAGTCAGCATTGCCGATCCTGGCCAGGTCGAAGGGCGTGGTCTGGTAGATCTCGTTGATCCAGTTGCCATAGAGGAGGTGGGCATGGCTGCGCCACCCGTTGCGCGGCGGCAGGGCGGGATCGTCGTCCGGATAGTAGTTGCCCGGCACGTTGATCGGGGTGCGGTTGCCCACGTCGCGGTCATACTCCTGCTTCAGCGTGTCGCTGTCATATTCGAGATGATTGAACATGTAGAGCGCGCGGTGGCGCGGGTCATCGACCAGACAGACGCCGCTGTCGGGCGAAGTGGCGAGCACCTCGAGCCCCGGGGGCAGATCCTCCGCCCGCGTTTCGGTCCACCGGCTGACCGGCACGATGAATTCGTCCGAGAACCCGCGCAGGTAGGGCGATGCGGGGCGCAGGATGCGGTGGGCAAAGCAGCCGAACGCCTTGGCGGGCAGCACGTGCTTCGGCACCCCCCAGAACTCGTGCAGCATCGCCTGCGCCCCCCAGCACACGCCGAGCGTGCGGTGCACATGGGTCTGGGTCCAGGCGATGAGCTCGGTCAGTTCCGCCCAGTAGTCCACAGCCTCGAAGGGCAGAAGTTCGATGGGTGCCCCCGTGATGATCAGCCCGTCAAACCGCATCGCGCGCGCGGCGGAAAAGGGGCGGTAGAACGCCTCCATATGCGCCGCGGCGGTGGTCTTGGGCGTGTGGCCCGTCATGCGGATGAGCGTGAGCTCGATCTGGAGCGGCGTCGCCCCGATCAGCCGGGCGAACTGCGTCTCGGTCTGGACCTTCTTCGGCATCAGGTTGACGAGCCCGATCTGCAGCGGCCGGATGTCCTGGCGCTGCGCCGTCGCCTCGGACATCACCATGACACCCTCTGCCCGCAGCACGTCATGGGCGGGCAGGCTTTCAGGGATCTTGATCGGCATCGGCACGCTCCGGACTGAGGGGACGGAGATAGAGGGGATGGTCCGGCTTGGCAACCGCGCGCCTCAGCCGCGCCGGGCCAGCGCCGCGCCGATCAGGGACACGACATCCTCGGCCGTCTCGCAGGTCGCGACCGCGTCGAGCTCCACCGTCACCCCCCAGCGATCCGCGATCGCCTGGTAGAGCGGGCGGCGATGGGTGAGCAGTTCCGCAAAACCCCAGCGGATGAAATCGTCGGGATCGACGCCCCATTCGTCCACCCCGCGCGCCGCGCAATAGCGCGCCCAGAGCCTGCGCAGGAAATCCTCGCGGTAATACATCGGCTTGGGTGCCCGGTCGAACCGCGCCTTCAGCGCCTCCTCATGGGCCTCGGTCCCGCGGATGTAGACGATCAGCAGTGCGCGCGAGAGGGCGTCGAGCACCGGGTCGCCCCGGTCCTCCGCGTCCACGATCTCGCAGATCGAGCCAGAGGTGTCGCAGACGAAGTGGTCGTAGCCGTAAAGCTCGCGCCCGCGGGCGACGAAGGCCGGGGCATCGCGCATCGCGGCGCCCTCCGCGGCCGCATGCAGGCGCTGGCGGGCGCAGTATTCCTCGAACGGCAGCCCGCCCCGCGCGGGGTCGCCGGGCTTGCCCAGCCAGTGGGACAGGGGGGCGAGGTTGTGGAAGCTGAGGTTCGAGCCGATATAGATCGAATCCGACCGCAGCATGTCGCGCAGCACCGGGACCTTCATCGCCTCGCGCTTGAAGCCGTCGGTGATCTCCTCGCCCAGATACCGGGTGCCGATGCGGTAATCGACCGAGTAGTGGAACCACCCCCCGGTATCGCGCAGGATCTGGCTGATCCGCGTCTTTCCCACCCCCGACATCCCGATGAGCGCGAGCGCCCTCTGCGGGGCGCGCTGCCAGTGCTCGGGCGTGGGGTAGAGCATGGGCGAGCCCTCCGGTCGGTCCTGCGGCTAGGTAGCGAAGCGGGAGCGGAAAGGGAAGCCGCGTGGCTTTGCGGCGAAGGTCCTGCGCGCGCTAAAGCGCCCCCGAGGATCCGGTCCAGGCAGCCATGGAGGTCCGATGGCGCATGGCTCCGGGACGGTCACCAGGGCCCCGGCCGCCAAGTCCGGGGACGTCCGAGGGTTCTCCTCGGTCGCCATCGACCCCACCTTGGGCGAAAGGGGGCGGCGATGCACGGGGATCTGACGGCTGCAGTGGCGGGAGAGGCGGTGCGTGCCGCCGCGCGGGATTACTTCGCGGCCCGCCGCGCGGGGGTGGCGGGGTTCGTGGACCGGCATTTTTCGCTTGCGGGGTCGGCGCGGCTGCACCGGGTGGCGTTCGGCTGGGACATCCTGCGCGCGCCGGTCAACGTGGCGCTGGCCCTTCCCTACGTCGCCGTCCAGGCGGGGGCCTTGGCCGCGCGGGTCGCGGGGGCGCCGGTGATGGGCCGGTGGCTCGCGGACCGCCGCATCCTTCGGCAGACGGCGGTGGCGCGCGAGGTGGAGTGGCGCATCGTGACCGAGCTTCTCGAGCTTCCGCTCGACCAGGGTGACCGCCGCTCGACCCGCGACGGGCTGGCCGAGGCGATCCTTGCCCACCCCGCCATCGCCGGCCCGCTGGCCGACGCGGCCGTGGCCGTCGCGGCACAGGCGGCCGATCCCGGTTTCCGCGCCCGGATGGACACGGCGCTGACCGCCTATGCCGGGACGCGCGCGGCGGCGGCCGAGATCACGACCGCCCTCGTCACCCTTGGCACGGGGGCGGCGCTCTTCCAGCAGGCGACGCCCGGCATGTTCGCGCTGGGGCCGGTGGTGGCTACGGCGCTTGCCCAGACCGCCGCAGTCTCGGCCTTTCCCCTCGGTGCCGCGGCAGGCGGCCTCTGGTACAGCCTTTTTCCCGCCGCCGCCTCGCCTGCGCTGGTCGCGGGTACGACCGGCACGCTCATCGGTGCCGCGGCGGTCGCGGGTGCCTTCGCCGGGGTCCTCTCGGACCCGGTCCAGCGCGCGCTCGGGATTCACCAGCGCCGCCTCGCCCGGCTGATCGACACGCTCGAGCGCCAGTTTGCCGAGGGCGACGCGACCGGGTTCGTCGCCCATGACCACTATGTCGCGCGGCTTCTCGACCTGTCGGACATTCTCATCGGCCTTCTGCGGGGTGCACGGGGCTTGGGGGCGGGGACCCGGCCCTTTTCCTCCAGCACCCGCGCCCAGGCGACGTTGATGGCCATCAGCCGCTGGGTCGCCATCGCCACCGCCTCCTCCGGCACGCCCCGGGCCATCATCCGGTCCGGATGGGTGTCGCGCACCAGCTGGCGCCAGACGGAGCGGATCGTCTCCAGATCGTCGCCGGGCGAGACGCCGAGCACGTCATAGGGGTCGGGCACCCCGCCCACGTACCGGGCGTGCAGGCTCCGGAACACCCGCTCGTCGAGCTTCAGCCGTGCGGCCACCTCGCGCAGGAACGCATCCTCGTGCGGATGATACCCGCCATCGGCCACGGCGATGTGAAAGAGCCCTTCCAAGAGGTCGTTCAGCACCGCCCGATCGTCGCCGAACATGGCCGACAGCCGGTCGGCGTAGAGCTCGAATCCCGCCACGTCCTGGCGGGCGAGGTTGTAGACCCGCGCCGCCTGCACCTCGTCGGCGGGGGCGATGTGGAACACGTCGCGGAACGCCGAGACCTCGGCCCGCCGCACCTCCCCATCGGCCTTTGCCATCTTGGCGCCGAGCGCGATCACGGCGATGGTGAAGGCGACGGTGCGCTCTGGCCGGGTGCGCAGGCGGGCCAGCACGTCCGAAAGCTGCTCGCCCTGGACAAGGGCAGACAGGGCTTCGGCGATGCGCGTCCAGATCGACATGATGGTCCGGGTGGAGGTGGCCGGGCGCACCTTAGCGTACCGCGCGCGCGACCGCGAGGGGACGCGGCCGCGCATCCGGGCCGGTTGCCATCACCACGTCCCACCCCTAACCATGGGCCGGATCGAACGGGGGGCGGCTGATGGATGCGTGGGATTTCTGGATCGACCGGGGCGGTACGTTCACCGACATCGTCGCCCGCGATCCGTCCGGAACCCTGCGCACCGCCAAGCTTTTGTCGGAGAACCCCGGTCTATACGACGACGCGGCGCTCCACGGCATCCGCGGTTTCCTTGGCCTTCGCGACGGTGCGCCAATTCCCTGTGCGCGTGTTGCGAGCGTCAAGATGGGCACGACCGTGGCCACCAACGCGCTGCTGGAGCGCAAGGGCGAGCCCACGCTGCTCGTGATCACCCGCGGTCTGGCCGACCAGCTCCGTCTGGCCTACCAGCATCGCCCGCGGCTCTTTGACCGCCAGATCATCCTGCCCCGGATGCTCTACGACCGGGTGATCGAGGCGGACGAGCGGGTCCGCGCCGACGGGGCCATCGAGCGTCCGCTGGACGGGGTCCGCCTCGCCGCCGATCTCGCCGCCGCGCGGGCCGCGGGCCTAAACGCCTGTGCCATCGTCTTCGTGCACGGATACCGGTACCGCGACCACGAGGCGCAGGCCGGGGCGCTCGCCCGCGCGGCGGGCTTCGCGCAGGTCTCGGTCAGCCACGAGGTCTCGCCCCTGATGAAGATGGTCAGCCGTGGTGACACCACGGTGGTCGACGCCTATCTCTCTCCCATCCTGCGGCGCTATGTCGACCGCGTCGCGGCGGCATTTGACGGCGACCCGGGGGGGCGGCTGATGTTCATGCAGTCCTCGGGGGGGCTGACCGACGCGCGGCGGTTCCAGGGCAAGGACGCGATCCTGTCCGGCCCCGCGGGCGGCGTCGTCGGCGCCGTCCGCACGTCGGTTCTCGCGGGGCACGACCGGATCATCGGCTTTGACATGGGGGGAACCTCCACCGATGTCTGCCATTACGCGGGCAGCTTCGAGCGCGTCCTGAACACCGAGGTTGCAGGTGTGCGCATCACCGCGCCGATGATGCATATCCATACCGTCGCGGCCGGCGGGGGCTCGATCCTTGGCTTCGACGGGACCCGCATGCGGGTCGGGCCCGAAAGTGCTGGCGCCAACCCCGGCCCGGCCGCCTACGGGCGTGGCGGCCCGCTTGCCGTCACGGATGCGAACGTGCTGACCGGTCGCCTGCGCCCCGACTTCTTCCCCCCGATCTTCGGGCCCGGCGGCGACCGCCCGCTCGACGTCGCCGCGACCCGCGCGGCCTTTGACACCCTCGCCGCGCGCATCGGCAAGCCGGCCGAGGAGGTGGCGGAGGGGTTTCTCACCATCGCGGTCGAGAACATGGCAAACGCGATCAAGAAGATTTCGGTCCAGCGCGGCTATGACGTGACCGAATACTGCCTGACGGTGTTCGGGGGGGCCGGTGCGCAGTCCGCCTGCGCCATTGCCGACACGCTGGGGATGGAGACCTGCCTGATCCACCCCATGGCCTCGCTCCTCTCGGCCTATGGCATGGGCCTCGCCGACATCCGGGCGGCGCGAACCCAGGCGATGGAGGCCGAGCTTTCCCCCGCGACGCGGCTGGAGGCTGCGGCCCAGATCGAGCGCCTCTCCGTCGCGGCACTCGGCGAGGTCGCGGGCCAGGGCGTGGCCGAGGCGCGCATCCGCGTCCTGCCCACGCTCTACATTAAGGTCATGGGCACCGACACCGCGCTTCCGATCCCGTTCGGCACCGATGCCGCGATGCGCACGGTCTTTGCCGCCGCCCACCGGCAGCGGTTCGGCTTCGACCCGGGTCAGAAGCCGCTCGTGATCGAGGCGATCGGCGTCGAGGCGGTGGGCGAGGCCGCCGATCTCGCCGAAACTGCCGCCCCGACCGTGACGCGGGACGAGGCCGATCTTCCGACCGCACTGACCGCCCCGGTCTGGTTCGGCGGCTGGCGCGACGCCCGGTTTGTCCGGCGCACCGACATGCGCCGGGGCGACCGCCTGACCGGCCCCGCGATTCTGGTCGAGCCGCATACCGTCATCGTCGTTGCCCCCGGCTGGCAGGCCCGGATCACCGCGCTCGACCATGTTGAACTGCACAGGATCGTGCCGCGCAACGATGCGCGCGCGATCGGGACCCGGGCGGATCCCGTGATGCTCGAGGTGTTTAACAACCTCTACATGTCCATCGCCGAACAGATGGGCGCAGTGCTGGAGAACACGGCCCAGTCCGTGACGATCAAGGAACGCCTCGATTTCTCCTGCGCCGTTTTCGACGCGACGGGGGATCTGATCGCGAACGCCCCGCACATGCCCGTGCATCTGGGGTCCATGGGCGCCTCGGTCAAAACCGTGATCGCTCTGAACCCCGCCATGGCCCCCGGCGATGTCTTTGCCCTGAACGCCCCCTATAATGGCGGCACGCACCTGCCCGACATCACCGTGGTCATGCCGGTCTGGGACGACGCGGGGCGCGAGGTCCTGTTCTTTTCCGCCGCCCGCGGGCATCACACCGACATCGGCGGGCTGACCCCCGGATCGATGCCCCCCGACAGCCGCACGATCCATGACGAGGGGGCCTATCTCGACAACTGGCACCTGGTGGACCGCGGCACGTTCCGCGAGGCGGAAACGCGGGCCGTCCTGCTGGGCGCCCCCCACCCGGTCCGCGCGATCGACATCAACATCGCGGACCTCAAGGCGCAGGTGGCAAGCTGCGCCAAGGGCGCACAGGAGCTTCGCGCGATGGTCGGCCATTTCGGGCTGCCCGTGGTCCAGGCCTACATGGCCCATGTCCAGGACAATGCCGAGGAATGCGTCCGCCGGGCGATCACCCGTCTCCGCGATGCCGACTACACCTATCCCATGGACCCCGACCTCGACGGCCGCCCGCGACAGGTCCGGGTGCGCATCCGCGTGGACCACAACGCGCGGTCCGCCGAGATCGACTTCACCGGCACCACGGGCGAGCTCGCCTCGAACTACAACGCCCCCGAACCGGTGACCCGCGCAGCGGTGCTCTACGTGTTCCGCTGCCTCGTGGACGACAACATCCCGATGAACGAGGGGGTGATGAAGCCGCTCCATGTGATCCTGCCCCCCGGGACGATGCTGTCGCCGCGCTACCCGGCGGCCGTGATCGCGGGGAATGTGGAGACGAGCCAGGCGGTGACGTCGGCCCTTTTCCTCGCCCTCGGCGTGCAGGCGGCGGCGCAGTCCACCATGAACAACACGACCTGGGGCAATGCGCGCTATCAGTACTATGAGACGATCTGCGGCGGCTCCGGCGCCGGGATCCGCAACGACGGGACCGGGTATGCAGGAACCGGCGGGGTCCACACCCACATGACCAATTCGCGCCTGACCGACCCCGAGGTTCTCGAATGGCGCTTTCCCGTCGTGCTCGACGAATTCTCGCTGCGCCGTGGCTCGGGCGGTGCCGGGCGGTTCCGGGGCGGCGACGGCACCCGGCGAAGGATCCGGTTTCTGGAGGAGATGACGGTGGCGCTGCTCGCGGGCCATCGCGTAATCCCGCCGCCCGGCCTTGACGGCGGAGAGCCCGGTGCGCTTGGCCGCACCCGGATCGTGCGGGCGGACGGCACGGTCGAGGAGCTCGCCTCCGCGGACCAGCGTGTGGTCTACCCTGGTGATACCTGGTGGCTCGATACCCCGTCGGGCGGCGGCTACGGCCCGCCGGGAACCTGAGCCCTGCACCGCCGCGGTCGCGTGGCGCGCCGGTCGCGCGGCCGCAGGTCACACTTCGCGCTGATAACGATGCGTGCGCGCTGCGGCGCGTCCGCGCGCCTGGGCATCGCGCCTCTCCGCCCGACCCGTGCAGGGCAGCCATGCGCGCAAAGGGTTGGCCGCATGGTCCGGGCCTTGTATAGCCCCTCCATGGCCTTTGACACCCCATCCCCGGCGCTGCCCGCGCCCGCCGCCGTCGCGGCCGAACCTGCATCCCGCCACGCCCCCCTGTCGATGGCCGGGTTCGTCGCGGTCATGGCAGCGCTCATGGCGCTGAACGCGCTTGCGGTCGACATCATGCTGCCCGGGCTCCCCAACATCGCCGTGTCATTCGGGATCGCCGACACGACGGCGGTGCAGCCGATCATCACCGCCTACCTGCTCGGGTTCGGGATCGGGCAGCTCTTCATGGGCGTGCTTTCGGACCGCTTTGGGCGCAAGCCGGTCCTGCTGTTCGGTCTCGTGGCCTATGTCGTCGCGGCCGGCGCCTGCGCCGTGGCGCCGAGCCTCGAGGCGCTGCTCCTGGCCCGGTTTGTCCAGGGGGTCGGCTCGTCGGCGCCGCGCGTGATCGCCACCGCGGCGATCCGGGACTGCTATGCGGGACGGCGCATGGCACGGGTGATGTCGCTGACCATGATGGTGTTCATGGGCGCCCCCATCGTGGCGCCGGCGATCGGGCAGGGGGTGCTCTTTCTCGGCGACTGGCACTGGGTGTTCGCGCTGCTCGTCGCGTACGGGATCGCGCTCTTTGCCATCTGCGCGCTGCGCCTGCCCGAAACGCTCGACCCCGAAAATCGCCGCCCGATCGAGGCGGGGACCATCGTCGCGGGCCTCGCCGCCATCTTCGGCAACCGCCAGACGCTTGGCTACATGCTTGCCGCGGGGTCGTTCTTCGGCGCGCTTTTTGGGTTCGTGAATTCCGCGCAGCAGGTCATGGTCGATGTCTTCGGCCTCGGCGTCTGGTTCCCGGCGGTCTTCGCGCTGATTGCGTTCAGCCTGGGGTTCTCGGCCTTCCTGAACGCAAACCTGGTGGAGCGGTTCGGGATGCGCCTGCTCAGCCACGTGGCGGTCTGCATCTTCACGCTCCTCGCCTTCACCATGGTTGCGCTGGACGAGGCGGGGTTGCTCGATGTCTGGACCTTCGTGCCGCTGATGACGCTGAATATGATGCTGGTCGGGATGATCTTCTCGAACTTCAATGCCCTCGCCATGGCGCCCCAGGGGCGGCTGGCGGGGATAGCGTCATCGGTCATCGGGGCGGTCTGCACGCTGATGGGGGCGGGGATCGGGTTCGCCATCGGCCAGGCCTTCGACGGCTCGGTCGGGCCGCTGGCGCTCGGCTACGGCCTTTCGGGAACGGCGACGCTGCTCCTGTTGCTGATCACCGAACGGGGGCGGCTCTTCCAGCCGGGCAACCAGGGCTGACATCGCTT
>JANNOT010000287.1:0-4329 GCA_031399375.1 Paraoceanicella sp. | reverse complement strand
CCAGCATCCCGGCCTGCGGGTGCGCTCTCTCGACGACGTTTCCGCGGGCGGCGCTGATGCCGCCCGCGGGCTACGGCGCCCATGCCGCGGCGCAGGCGGCGGGGCTGTCGGTCTAGCGCGCACGGCGGGCGGAGCTGCGGCCCTACGGCGTCCGCGTGGCCACGCCTCACAGCGGGCCGACCTACACGCCCGCCTTCGATGCGCTGCGGCCCTCGCTGCCATCGCCCGCGCCGTGCTCCGCGCGCCGGTCGAGGGGCTGGAGGAGGTGCCGGTGGCCGATGTGGCGACCGACCTGGTCGAGCGACTGCTGCTGAACCCAAGGGCGGTCGAACGCGAGCTGGCGCCCGACTGACCCGGGGGGCACCCGGGCCGTCCTGCGGGTGTGCCGCGCCGCTCGCCGACCGCCGGCGACCCCATCCCGGGGCGCGCGGCTCAGAACAGGAGGTCGTCGATCTCTGCGGCGCTGACGGCCGCGGGGGCTGCTGCTGCGCGCTCCCCGCGTTCCTCGGGCGTGGTGTAGGCCGCCTCGAGCCGGGCGCGCAGGGCGCGGAACGGCTCTGAGTCCGCCTCGCCCGGCCGGGGCGCGGGCAGGGCCGCGATCGCCGTGGCGAGCGGTGCTTCGCGGGCGGCCAGGTCCCGGCCGGTCGCGGCATGTGCGGCCGCGACGCCACGCCCGTCACGCACCTGCACGCCCACGTCCGCGAGCGTGTCGGACAGGAGCGCGACGAGCGCCCCTTCATCCTCGGCCTGGGCGCGCAGGGCCGCACCGAGCGCGCCCAGATCGCCCCGCGGCCCACCGTGGTCCGCCGCGATCTCGGCCCCGGCGAAGGCATGGAGCGTGGCCGAAAGGCTGGCGATCGCCCCCTCCGCCTCCAGGCTGATGCCGCGGATCTCGGCGGCAATCGCCTTCAGCGCCGCGCCGCGCGGCCCAAGGGTATAGGATTTGACCGTCGCATTCAGGCTGAGGACGCGGATTTCCTGCTCGAGCTTCTTGAGCTCGAGGATATGCGCGCCAAGCGCCGAGGTCTCGCCCTCGATCCGCACCGCCGTGGCGCGCGCGGTATCGACGGCCGCCTCGGCCCGCGCGGCAAGCTCGAACGCCCGGGTCGCCGCGCCGAGGAGCGGGGCGAGCGTGCGTCCGTCCCCCGCCGCCTCGGCCACCGCGGCCGCGAGCGCGTCGAGATCGGCGAAGGTCGCGTCGATCTCGCCCGCATGGGCCGCGTGGCGGGTGACCAGCCGCGCGAGCTGGTCGGCCTGGAGCACGAGGACGGACCGCGCGGCGGCGGGGCCCGCGTCGGGGGTGATGCCCGATGCCGGGTCCCCGGCGGCCACGAGATCCTCGGCGATCGTGATCGCCGCGGCGATGTGTTCGCCCCATTGCCGCAGCCGGTCGAAATCCTGGATCAGGCGCACCGCCGCACCGACGCGCTGGTCGAGCGCGCCGATCAGCCGCCCCACCTCGCCCGTCCGGGCGAGGGCGCGGGCGACGACCTGGCCCGCCTCGCCGAGCAGGGTGTCGCGGCTGGCCGCGAGGGTGCGCAGCGGCCCGTCGAGTGTCGCGATGCCCTGCGAGACGATGCGGGTCGCGTCGGTCAGAACCCCGCTCGCCTCCCGCGCGCGGCGCTGGAGCGCGGTGCCGATGGAGGCGAAGGCATCGACGAGCTTCTGCATCGTCTCGGCAAAGCTGCGCAGGGTCTGGGCATCGTCGAGCCGGTTGATCTCGACCTGGGCGAGGGTCAGGAGCTGGCGCAGGCACATCTCGACCCGGGTCAGCCGCCCGACGACCGAGAGCGCGGCGCGCAGGTCGGCGGACTGGCGGTCGAACACCCGCAACAGCGTGCGCAGCGCGGCAGCATCCTCCTCGATCTGGGCGATGCGCGCAGCGATCTGGTCGGGCAGGTCGGCGATGGCCGATCCCCCCATCCGGCCTGCCCCGGCGGCGATGTCCGCGGTCGCCGTCCCCAGCCGGTCGCGGATGGCGAGCAGAAGGCTGCCGAGCGCCTCGCCCGATGGCTCCATCCCGGCGGCGGCGCGGGCGATCGCGCGGGCAGCCTCGGGCAGCCCGTCGACACGCGCGGACCATGGTGCAGAGGGGTGTGCAAACGGGGGATACGGGACCGCGAGGGCTGCGTTCACCTTGGACCTCGATCATGGCGACGCGCCGTCAGCCGGACGCGGTGCATCCCTGTCTGCGGGCAAAATCCGAACGGACCGTTTCCACGTTCAAGCGGACAAAATAAAATCTGCGTGATCAAGCTGCGACATTTTACCTCGGCTTAGGATGGGGCGCGGTAAGCCGATGCCGCAAACGACGTGTCGGCCCGGCCATGGACGTGCTGTCCGACCCGCAGGTGCCGCGGCCATTCGGGAGGGTGTCCATGCCGGATCTGACGGTGACGATGGAAGCGGCCGGACCCTCGACCCGCCTCAGGCTCGCCGGGACGCCGTCGGCCGTGACCCATGACGGGGTCCGCACCGCGCTGCTGGCCGCGCTGCGCCTGGGCCGGCCGGTCGACATCGACACCGCGGCGCTGGAGGCGGTGGATATCGGGCTCCTCCAGATCTTTCTGGCCGCGGGGCTGCAGCCCGACCGGGCCGGACCGCTGCGCTACCCCGAACCCCGGACCCCCGCACTCGGCCGGACCCTGACCGATGCGGGGCTCGACCCCACGCTCTTCCCGGCCTGATCGGCCCGGGACCCGACGACGCCGCGCAATGGCCGAGGACGCATGATGAGCAAGACGATCCTGAGCATCGACGATTCGCCCAGCATGCTGCAGATGGTCCGCCTCGCGCTGGAGGGCGACGGGCACCGGGTGCTGACCGCGCCCGACGGCATGGCGGGGCTTGCCACGCTGAAATCCCAGCGCGTCGATCTGGTCATCACCGATCTCAACATGCCCCGGCTCGACGGCATCGGGGTGGTCAGCGGTGTGCGCGCCGATCCGTCCCACCGCGGCGTGCCGATCCTGGTTCTGACCACCGTCACCGAAGAATCCAAGCGCACCGCGGCCAAGGCGGCCGGGGCGACGGGCTGGATCGTAAAGCCGTTCGACAAGGACAAGCTCCTCGCCGTCGTGCGCAAACTGCTGGGGTAAGGCATCGTGGAACCCGAAGAGATCTTCCGCCAGGAGGCCGCCGAACTTCTGGCCGAGCTCGAGGCGGCGCTGCTCGCGCTCGACCGCGGGGCGGTGGACCACGACATCGTGGACCGGGCGTTTCGCGCGCTCCACACCCTCAAGGGATCGGGGTCGATGTTCGGGCCCGAGCGGATGGCAGGCTTCGCCCACCTGATGGAGACGGCCTTCGACCGGGTGCGCAGCGGTCTGGTGGCACCCGAGCCCGCGGTCATTTCGGTCTTTCTCCAGGCGCGCGATCACCTCGCCGAACTCGTCGATGTGTCCATCGATCCCGACATGACGATCCAGGCGACACTGATCGTGGCGCTGGAGGGGATCGTGGCAGGGGGTGCCGCGCCCCGCGCCCCGCGCGCGCCTCGGTCCTGCGGCGGATCCGGCGGCGGGCCCTGCGGTCGCGCCAGGGGGGCGGTGGGAGATCACGCTGCGCCTGGCCGAGGATGCGCTCGACCTCGGCGTACGCCCGCTCGCGCTGCTGGCCGAACTCTGCGCCCTGGGGCAGGCGCGGGTGGAGGCGGACCTGGGCGCCCTGCCGCCGCTCGACGAGCTCGACCCCCACAAGCTCTACCTCGCTTGGCGGATCGCGCTCGTCACCGACCGTCCGCGCGCCGACATCGAGGATGTGTTCATCTTCGTGCAGGACAGCGCGCAGATCACCATCACCGACCTTGCGACGTCCCCCGCGTCCGCCATGACAAACGCTGTGACGACACCGTCCGCGGCGACAACGCCCGCGGTGGCAGATGGTCCGGCGGCCCGGGCCGCAGACGCGCCGTCAGCCCCGCCCTTCGCCGCCGCGCCGGTTCCCGCGCTGCCGGTCGGGACCCCGGCCCCTGCGGCCCATCAGAACAGCCTGCGGGTGCCCGCGGCCAGGCTGGACCAGCTGATGGACCAGGTTGGCGAGCTCGTGATCGCCCAGGCACGCCTGACCCAGCTTGCCCATACCGCCCGCGACGCTGCGCTGAGTGCCGTGGCCGAGGAAATCCAGCGCCTTGCCGCAGAACTGCGCGACAGCACGATGAGCATGCGCCTGCTGACCATCGGCCAGCTTTTCGGCCGCTTCCGCCGGGTCGTCCGCGACCTCTCGGCGGAACTGGGCAAGGAGATCGAGCTGGTCACGACCGGCGAGGATACCGAGCTGGACAAGACGGTGCTCGAACGACTGTCGGACCCCCTGATCCATCTGATCCGC
>JANNOT010000252.1:0-14011 GCA_031399375.1 Paraoceanicella sp. | reverse complement strand
CTGGTCGCCCGGCGGCTGCCGCGCACCGGGCGTGACACGCTGCGCCACGCGCGGGTGCACCGCGCGATCATCCGGCGCTTTGGCCGGTTTCCCGCCCGCAACGCCGCCCTCGGGCGGGCGAGCACGCCCGAGGAGACGGCGTTCCTCGATGGCGGCTATGCGCGCCTGCTGGCGGCGCTTTAACCCACCGGCCATTCATGCAAGGCTGCGCCCCTTGCGAAACAGGGCGAGAGGGGCTGCCATGGCGGCGCAGAGTTTCGATGTGGTCGTGATCGGGGCGGGTCCGGGGGGCTATGTGGGCGCCATCCGCGCAGCACAGCTCGGCCTGAAGGTCGCGGTGGTCGAGCGCGAGCATCTGGGCGGCATCTGCCTGAACTGGGGCTGCATCCCGACCAAGGCGATGCTGCGCAGCTCCGAGATCTTTCACCTGATGCACCGCGCCAAGGAATTCGGGCTGAGCGCGACCGGCGTGGCCTATGATCTGGATGCGGTCGTCAAGCGTTCGCGCGGCATCGCCAAGCAGCTCAATTCGGGTGTGGGGCATCTTCTGAAGAAGAACAAGGTGACGGTGATCATGGGTGAGGCGACGCTGACGGCGCCCGGCACGGTGCAGGTTGCGGGCGGCGACACGTTGAGCGCGCCGAACGTGATCCTCGCCACCGGTGCGCGGGCGCGCGAGCTGCCGGGGCTGGAGGCGGACGGGGACCAGGTCTGGACCTACAAGCACGCCCTGGTGCCCAAGCGGATGCCAAAGAGCCTGCTCGTGATCGGCTCCGGCGCCATCGGGATCGAATTTGCGAGCTTCTACAACACCATGGGTGCCAGGACGACCGTGGTCGAGGTCATGGACCGGATCCTGCCCGTCGAGGATGCCGAGATCTCGGCCTTTGCCCGCAAGCAGTTCGAGAAGCAGGGGATGACCATCCTCGAAAAGGCGACGGTCAAGGCGCTGGACCGCGCGCCGGGGGCGGTAACGGCGCAGATCGAGCGTGGCGGCACGATCGAGACGGTCACGGTGGACACCGTCATCTCGGCGGTCGGGATCGTGGGCAACACCGAGGGGCTGGGGCTGGAGCCCTTGGGGGTGAAGGTCGAACGCAGCCATGTGGTGACGGACGAGCACTGCCGGACCGGCGTTCCCGGGCTCTGGGCCATTGGCGACATCGCGGGCGCGCCCTGGCTCGCGCACAAGGCGAGCCATGAGGGGGTGATGGTCGCAGAGCTGATCGCGGGCCTGCATCCCCACCCGGTCCGGCCCGAAAGCATCGCGGGCTGCACCTATTGCCAGCCCCAGATCGCGTCCGTCGGCCTGACCGAGGCAAAGGCAAAGGAGCGGGGGCTGGCGGTGAAGGTCGGCCGTTTCCCCTTCATCGGCAATGGCAAGGCCATCGCGCTCGGCGAGCAGGAGGGGATGGTCAAGGTCGTCTTCGACGCGGGCACGGGCGAACTTCTGGGCGCCCACATGGTCGGGGCGGAGGTGACCGAGCTGATCCAGGGCTACGTGGTCGGTCGAACGCTCGAGACGACCGAGGAGGACCTGATGCAGACGGTCTTCCCCCATCCGACGCTGAGCGAGATGATGCACGAGGCGGTGCTCGACGCCTACGGCCGCGCGATCCACTTCTGACGCGGCGCGAGGGATCCGCGGTCGGGCGCGGCTGGGTCAGGCCGCGCGGCGCCCGCCACGGCCCTGCTCGACGACCCGGAAGAACGCAATCAGCTCCGTCAGCCTGCGGGCCTGCGCCTCGAGCGCGCCCGCGGTGCCCGCGTTGGATTCCGCGAGACTGCTGTTCTGCTGGGTGATGCTGTCGAGATCCGCGATGCCGGTGGAAATTTCCGTCACACCGTTCGACTGTTCCTTGGTCGCCTGCGAGATTTCCTTGATCCGGTCGCTGAGCGCGTTGACGGATTTCATGATCTCCTCCAGCGCATCGCCGGACGAGGTGACGAGCTGCGCCCCCTCGCGCACCTTGCCAGTGCTCTCAGCAATCAGCTTGCCGATGTCCGAGGCGGCCTCGGACGACCGCTGGGCGAGGGTGCGCACCTCGGCCGCGACCACCGCGAAGCCCTTGCCCGCGTCCCCCGCCCGCGCAGCCTCCACCGCGGCGTTGAGTGCGAGGAGGTTGGTCTGGAACGAGATCGCATTGATGACGGCGGTGATCTCGGAGATCTTGGTGGAGCTCTCCTCGATCGCGCCCATGGCGGCGATGGCGTTGCGCACGACCGCGCGGCCGCGATCGGCCCGCGCCTCCGCATCTTCGGCCAGCCGCGTGCCCTGTTCGGCGTTCGAGGCGGTGGAGCGGATGGTGGCGGTCATCTCCTCCATCGTCGCGGCCGTCTCCTCCAGCGTCGCGGCTTGCGCCTCTGCCCGGCGGGCGAGGTCATGACCCCCGGCTGCGATGCTGCCGGCATCGGCATTGATCTGGAGCGCGGTCATGCGAAGCTGGGCGATCAGGTCCGCGAACCGGTCGGCCATGGTGTTGAAGGCCGTGCGCAGCGGCTCGAAATCCGGGCGCAGCGGCGCGGTGAGGCGGGCGTCGAGATGCCCCTCGGCCAGTTGCGCCATCGCCGTGCCGATCGCGTCGGTGGACTGGATCCGCTGGGTGGCGTCTGAGGCGATCTTGATGACGCGCCAGACCTTGCCCCTGTGGTTGACCACGGGGCTGTAGCTCGCCTGGATCCAGACCGGCGTGCCCGATTTCGTGACGCGCTTGTATTCGGCCGTGTGGACCACGCCGCGGCGCAGTTCGTCCCAGAACGCGGCATAGGCGGGCAGGCGCGCCTCGGCCGGCTCGACGAACAGGCTGTGATGCTTGCCCACGATTTCGGGGGCGGTGTAACCCATGAGCTTGAGAAAGTTGTCGTTGGCCATGACGACCGTGCCGTCCATGTCGAATTCGATCACCGCCTGGTAGTGATAGAGCGCCTCGAGCCTGCGCGCATCGATCGCGGCGGCGGCGGTTTCGGCGGTGACGTCCACGGCGAGCTTGATGATCTTTGCAGGTTTGCCATCGGTGCCAAGCACGGGGTCATAACACGCCTGAAGCCAGAGCGGGCGGCCGTCCTTGGCCTTTCGCAGGAAGGATCCGGCCACGAATTCGCCGCGGCGCAGCTTGTCCCAGAACGCCGCATAGGCGGGGGCGGCGGCATCGTCGGGATCCATGAACATGCGGTGGTGCTTGCCCAGAACCTCGTCCCGCGCATAGCCGGTGGTGCCGAGAAAGGCATCGTTGACCCAGATCACCGTGCCATCGAGCGCGAATTCGATATGGGCGCGCGATCGCTTTACGGCATCGCAGAACGAGGCCGCATCCGCCGCGGCCTTCGCCGCCTTCCCGAACCTGAACATGATGCTTTCCTCGGCATGTTTTTTTCGAGCATGCCGGGGGAAGTTTAAGATGGCGTTCGCGTCGCAGGTGCTGGGGCGGGTCGGCCCGTTGGCCAAGCGCCGGGGCAGGATCGGCGCACGGGTCAACCGCGCGCCGATCCCGGGCATCAGGTCCGCACGATCAGGCGGCGCGGCGCAACCGGCGCAGCCCGGCCAGACCGCCGAGACCGGCGAGCATCATCCAGCCCGCGGCCGGCAGGGGCACCGGGGCAAGCTGGATGTCGCCGATGGCGACCGGCAGGACGAGCTTGTAGCCCGCCGTCCCGTCCGCCTCGCCCGGGGTCCCCGCGCCCACGCCCTCGGCGAGGAACGCGCCATGGACCACGATGTGGCGGAAGGTCAGCGGGAAGAGGTCCGAGAACCCGAACCCCGTCCCGAACGACGCGGTATCGTCGAGATCGTAGGTCTGGGTGAAGTCGATCGTCCCGTCGGGGGCCGTCGGGAACGCGTCCAGCCCGGTCTTGGTCTGGTCGCCGAGATTGAGGACGATGGGTCCGTAGAACGGCACACCTTCCAGAAGCTCGATGATCCCGTCACCGTCGGCGTCGCCGCCATTGGCAAAGCTCGGGATTTCGGCGTCCGACGGGGTCATGCCGCTGCCGGGATTGGCCGGCGCGGCCGGGCTGTCATGGTCATGGGCCGGGGTCGCGGCCGGCGTTCCATCGCCGAACGTGCCATGGATGTGCTGGATATGGATCTGGTTGGGCGCAAGACCCGTTGCGCGCACGCGCACGTCGAGCGTGTGGTCAAAGCTGTCGAACGAAAGATCCGCCCGTCCGGATACACCCGATCCGCTGAGCGGATTGAGATACGCCACATAATTGGTGGTCGCGGCCGCCGCGAAGGACGGGGCCGCCAGGGCAAGCGCTGCCGAGGCGAGCAGCAATCGGTATTCACGCATTCTCAAGTCTCCCGTTGGGTTGGGCATCACTGCCAAACCGTTAACCCTGATGCCGCGATGTTGGATGCAGCGGACCTGCGCGCCCGCGCACCCTCGCGGTCGCACCCCTGTCGCGCTATATGCAGGGTGAGGAGGATGCCCCATGACCGAGCATGACCCGAGCGAGCGTGACCTCAGCGACCGCGACCAGCGCCATCCGGAAAAGGCGCACCGCCCCGACCAGCCCGCGCCGCGAAAGCCCGACTGGATCCGGGTCCGGGCCCCGACATCGGCCGGTTACCGGGCGACGCGCGACATCATCCGCGAAAACCGCCTCGTCACTGTCTGCGAGGAGGCGGGGTGCCCGAATGTGGGCGAATGCTGGTCCCAGGGCCACGCCACGATGATGATCATGGGCGAGATCTGCACCCGCGGCTGCACGTTCTGCAACGTGGCGACCGGGCGGCCCCGCGCGCTCGACGCCTTCGAGCCCGGGCGCGTCGCCCATGCGGTGGAAAAGCTCGGGCTTTCCCATGTGGTGGTGACCAGCGTGGACCGCGACGACCTGTCCGATGGCGGGGCCGAGCATTTCGCCCAGACCATCCGCGCCATCCGTCACCGCAGCCCCGCAACGACGATCGAGGTGCTGACGCCCGATTTCCTGCGCTGCGGGCCGGCCGCGCTCGAGACGGTGGTGGCCGCGCGACCTGACGTCTTCAACCACAACCTCGAAACCGTGCCGGGCCTCTACCCCGAGGTGCGGCCGGGCGCGCGCTACTTCCACTCGCTGCGCCTGCTCCAGCGGGTCAAGGAGCTCGACCCCGCGATGTTCACCAAATCGGGGATCATGGTGGGGCTGGGCGAGGATCGGCAGGGCGTGGGGCAGGTGATGGACGACCTGCGCGCGGCGGATGTGGATTTCCTGACCGTGGGCCAGTACCTCCAGCCCACGCCCAAGCATCACGCGGTGGCGCGGTTCGTCACGCCCGACGAATTCGCGGCCTACGCGCAATCCGCCTGGGGCAAGGGGTTCCTGATGGTGTCGGCCACGCCGCTCACCCGGTCATCCTACCACGCGGGCGAGGATTTCGCCCGCCTGCGTGCCGCCCGGCTGCGGGTCAGCGGGTCCTGAGGTTCGGCAGGAACACTGCCAGCAGTCCGATCAGGGGCAGGAACGAGGTCAGGAAGAACGCGTGGGTAATGCTCGTCGCATCCGCGATCTCGCCCACGACGGCCGCCCCGATCCCGCCCAGACCGAAGGCGAGGCCGAAGAAGAGCCCCGCGACCATGCCGACATTGGCGGGCATCAGGTCCTGGGCATAGACGATGATCGCGGGGAATGCCGAGGCGAGGATCAGCCCTGCCATGGCGCTCATCACCACCGTCGCCTCGAACCCCACATGGGGGATCAGGACCGAGAGCGGGAATACCCCCAGGATCGAGGCCCAGATCACCCGCTTGCGCCCGATCCGGTCGCCGATCGGCCCGCCGATGATCGTGCCGACCGCGACGGCGCCCAGAAAGACGAAGAGAAGGAGCTGGCTCGCCTGCACCCCGACGCCGAAACGCTCGATGAGATAGAAAGTGTAGTAGCTCGAGAACGCGGCCATGTAGACGAATTTGGAAAAGCAGAGCGCGATCAGCACGACGATCGCCCCGGTCACCCTGCCCCGCGGAAGGGGTGCGGCCGCAGCCCGCGCACGCCCCGCCCGCATCCGCTGCATGCCTTCGGTCCGGTACCAGCCCCCGACGATCCAGAGGATCGCGATCCCAAGCAGCGCCACGCCCGCGAACCATTCGATGCTGATCTGCCCGAACGGGACCACGATGAACGCGGCCAGCAGCGGCCCGAGGGCGGAGCCCGCGTTGCCCCCCACCTGGAAGAAGGACTGGGCGAAGCCCGGCCGCCGTCCCGCCGCAAGCCGTGTGATGCGCGAGGATTCGGGGTGGAAGATCGACGAGCCGACGCCCACCAGCGCAACCGCGCCCAGCACCGCCGGAAAGTTCGGCGCATGGGCGAGCAGCACCAGACCGGCAAGCGTGCAACCCATCCCGAAGGCGAGCGAATAGGGCAGGGGCCGCCGGTCGGTATAGAGCCCCACCATGGGTTGAAGCAGCGACGCGGTCAGCTGGAACACCAGGGTGATCAGCCCGATCTGCCCGAAATCCAGCGCGAGGCTGTCCTTGAGCAACGGATAGATCGCGGGGATCAGCGATTGCATCAGGTCGTTGAGCATGTGGCAGAAGGCGACCGCGCCGATGATCGGAAGCACGGTCGTCTCGGAGGCCCGCGGGGGGATCGGCGCCGCATCGGTCGTCTCGACGGTCATGACGGTCCTCCCGGGGATGGGGCGCGCGTAGCGTGGTCCCGGCGGACCTGTCAAGCGGCCACGCGTCGGCGCAGGTCCGTCATGCGGACCCGTCAGGGCCTGCGCCCCCACCCCGACACAGCGCCCGCGGCCTCAGGGCACCAGGGTCAGCGTCTCCCCCTCGATCCGCAGGCTGGCAAAGCGGTTCAGAAACCCCATGCCGAGCAGCGCGTTCGACAGCGGGGCTTCGTTGACCACCGCATCCACGTCGCGCGTCACGTGGTCGGCCAGGCGCAGCTCGCCCAGCCGCACCGGGGCGCCGCGGACGATGCCGTTGGCGGTCATCGCCTCACGGGTGTAGCTGAGCCCCGACGGGTCGAGCCCGATGCGCTGCGCGTCATCGGGGCCGAGCACGACCTCGGTCGCGCCGGTATCGACGATGAACACCACCGGGACCCCGTCCACCTCGATCTCGGCGTAGAAATGCCCGTCCGGATCGCGCGTGAGCACGATCGCCTCGCCGGCCTGACGCGCGGTCCGGGGGAAGAGGTTCGCGCCGAGCTGGTCGCGAAACCCGTAGACGATCACTGCGCCCGCAAAGATCAGCGCCCAGACCGCCGCCGCCTGGAGCCCCTCGCCCAGCTGGTGGCGGTAGAGCCGGATCACCCCGCCGATCCCCGCGAGCGCGAGGATGAGCAGGAAGAAGAGCCGTGCGGTGTCGTCGCCGTCAAAGCCGGTCATCCTGTCCTCCATCGCCGCGCCGCGTCATGCCCAAGTGTCCCAGGCCCAAGTGGCCCAGGCCCAAGTGTCCCAGGTATGCGCAACGCCCGCCGTCCTGCCTAGCGCCCTGAGGCGGTCGGTCGCGTCGGGCTTGCCGGTAGAGCGTCCGCCCGCGCTCAGCCATCGCGGAACACCACGGTTCCGATATAGGGCAGGGCGCGGTTCTGCTGGGCATAGTCGATGCCGTAGCCCACCACGAAGGCATCGGGGATCTCGAACCCCGTGAAGCGCGCCTTCATCGCCACCTCGCGCCGGGCGGGTTTGTCAAGCAGCGCGCAGACCTCGAGCCGCCGGGGCAGGCGGGCGGCGAGCACCCTCACCACCTGGCTCAGCGTCCGGCCGGTATCGACGATGTCCTCCACCACCAGGACGTCGCGCCCCCCGATCTCGCCCGCCAGATCCTTCAGGATGCGCACCTCGCGGCTGGAGCTGGTCGCGTTGCCGTAGGATGAGGCTTCGAGGAAGTCGACCTCCACCGGCAGGCGCAGCTCGCGCACCAGATCGGCGATGAAGATGAAGCTGCCGCGCAGCAGGCCCACGACGATCAGCCCCTCGGTCCCTGCGAAATGCGCCCCGATCTCGCGGGCAAGACCCTCGACCCGGGCGGCAATCGCCTTGGCCGAAATCAGCTCGACGACGTCATGGTCGCGCGCCAATGCCGCCCCCCGTTTTCACGTGCAATTCAGAGATGGCGCGCATAGATACCCCCGGACATTTCGACCCCATCCCCCGCCCGATCCGAAGGCCCATGCCAACCCACGCCGAAAAACGCAAGCTTCCGTATTCCCCCGAGCAGATGTATGCGCTGATCGCGGATATCGAGGCGTATCCCCAGTTCCTGCCCTGGTGCTCTGCCTGCCGCATCCGCAGCCGGCGGCCCGAGGGTGCGACCGAGATCCTCGACGCCGATCTCATCATCTCGTTCAAGGTGTTTCGCGAACGCTTCGGCAGCCGCGTGACCCTGCGGCCGCAGGAACGGGTGATCGACGTCGCCTATCTCGACGGGCCGTTCCGCTATCTCAACAACCACTGGCATTTCCGCCCGCTGGAGGGCGGGGGGTGCGAGCTGGATTTCTTCGTCGATTTCGCCTTTCGCTCCAGCGTGCTCCAGGCGCTGATCGGGGCTGTCTTCAACGAGGCGATGCAGCGGATCGTGCGCGCGTTCGAGGCGCGGGCCAAGGCGCTCTACGGTGTGACCGCCTGAGCGAGCAGCAAGAGCGCGGTCTCCACCGATGCCGCGCGCACCGCCGCCCGGCCGCGGGGGCCGTACCGCTCGACATGGGCGCGCGTTGGCGCATTGCGGCGCGCCAGCGCGAAATGAACCAGCCCTTCGGGTTTCGCCTCGGACGCCCCCGGCCCCGCCACCCCGGTGATCGCGACCGCGACGTCGGCGTCCGATGCGGCGAGCGCTCCCTCGGCCATCGCGCGCGCCACGGGCTCGCTGACCGCGCCATGGTCCGCGAGCATCGCCGCCGGAACCCCCAGCATCGCGGTCTTGGCGGCGTAGGAATAGGTCACGAACCCGCGGTCGAACACGTCCGATGACCCCGGCACGTCGGTGAGGGCGGCCGAGACGAGCCCCCCGGTGCAGCTTTCGGCCGTGGCGATCCGCCAGCCGCGGGCGCGGGCGGCGGCCAGGATGTCGGCCGCGCTCAGCCCAGCCACCCATGGGCGACCGCGGCGGCGAGCATGACGACCGCGCCCGCCATGATCCCCGCCGCCACGTCGTCGAGCATGACGCCGAGCGCGCCGGGCACCCTGTCGGCCCAGCGGACCGGAGGCGGCTTCACGATGTCGAAGAAGCGAAAGAGGGCAAACCCCGCCACCCAGCCCGGCCAGGGAAAGATCGCCGGATCCGCCCCCATCCACCAGAGCCCGCCGGAGAGGGGAAAGAGCGCGATCCACTGCCCCGCAAGCTCGTCGATCACGATCTCGGCCGGGTCGGCCTCGTCCCTGGTGCGCAGATCCTGCGCCACGGCCCAGCCGCCGACCACAAGCACCCCGAGCGTGGCGGCAAGAAGCCCCGGGAACGACAGCGCGCCATGGATCAGCGCCGCCAGCGGCAGCGCCGCGAGCGACGCCCAGGTGCCGGGTGCCATGGGAAGCCGCCCGATGCCCCCCAGGGTCGCGATGGCGCGGGTGGGGGTCATCCGATCACCACGGTCGCGGTGGCCAGCGCGGCGATCCCTTCCTCGCGGCCCGTGAACCCGAGCCGTTCGGAGGTCGTCGCCTTCACGCTCACGCGGTCGGGGTCGAGGCCGAGGATCTGCGCCATCCGCGCCCGCATGGCGGGGGCGTGGGGCCCGATCCTCGGCCGCTCGCAGACAAGCGTGCAATCGACATGGGTGATCCGTCCGCCGCGGGCGGCCACCCGCTCCACGGCCTTGGCAAGAAAGATGTCCGAGGCCGCGCCCCGCCATTGCGGATCCGTTGGCGGGAACCACTGGCCGATGTCGCCCTCGGCCAGGGCACCGAAGATGGCGTCGGTGACCGCGTGCATCGCCACATCGGCGTCCGAATGGCCCTCAAGCGCCGCGCCATGGGGGATCGCAACGCCGCAGAGGGTGACGTGATCGCCCGTGGTGAAGCGGTGGACGTCGAAGCCCGATCCGGTACGGATGTCCATGGCGCCCCTGCCGAGCTGGCGTTCGGCGCGGATGAAATCCTCCGCCGCCGTGATCTTGAAGTTGTCCTCCGCGCCCGGGACGAGCGCAACCGCCAGTCCCGCCGCGCGGGCAATCGCCACATCGTCATCCGCCGCCCCGGCGAACCCGGCATGGGCGCTGCGGATTGCGGCGAGCCGAAAGCCCTGCGGCGTCTGGGGCGCGCCAGATGCCGTCGCGGGCCATCGGGGTGTCGGCAGCGCCCGCCCCGCGCCACAGTGCATCGACGATCGGCAGGACCGGGACGGCACCGGGGGCGCCCGCGAGCGCCGCGAGCACGCCGTCGATCACCGATACCGGGGTAAAGGGGCGGGCCGCGTCGTGGATCAGGACGCAATCGGGGTCGTCGGGCAGTGCCATCAGGCCCGCGCGCACCGATGCTGCCCGCGTCTCGCCTCCCGCCGCGGGGGGCAGGACGCGCGGATCACCCAGCCCCGCCATTGCCTCGGCATAGGGTGCGGCGTCGTCGGGATGGATCACGACACAGAGCGCGCCGAGCGCCGGATGGGCGAGAAAGCGCGCCACGGTGTGGGCCAGCACGGGCCGCCCGCCGAGCAGGCGATATTGCTTGGGCACCCCGCCGCCGGCGCGCATCCCGCGCCCGGCCGCCACCACCAGTGCCGCAAAGCGCATCAGCCCCCCCTGTAGCGTTGCCCGCGCGCACGCTATATCCCGGGCTTGCCAGCGGCAAGCCGCTCTTGTATCCCTAGGGCATGCACAAGGATTAGGCATGTGGTTTTGAAGGTTGGAAAAATTAGTCTGCCGAGCCGAGTTCTGCTCGCGCCGATGGCAGGGATTACGGATCTGCCGTTCCGCCGCGTGGTGTCGCAGTTCGGCGCGCGCCTGGTCGCGTCCGAAATGATCGCGAGCGCGGAGCTTCTGCGCGACCGCCGCGGCGTGCGCGCACGGGCCGAGGTCGATGGCCTGACGGCGCTCCAGATTGCAGGGCGCGAGGCGGGGCCGATGGCCGAAGCCGCGCGGATCGCCGAGGATGCGGGCGCGCCCATCATCGACATCAACATGGGCTGCCCGGCCAAGAAGGTCACCAATGGCTGGTCGGGCTCCGCGCTCATGCGCGATCCCGACCATGCCCTGCGGCTGATCGAGGCGGTGGTGGGCGCGGTCGGGGTGCCCGTCACGCTCAAGATGCGCCTTGGGTGGGATCAGAGCTGCCTGACCGCCCCGCAGATCGCCGCCCGGGCCGAGGGGGCGGGGGTGCAGCTTCTGACCGTCCATGGCCGCACGCGCGCCCAGTTCTACAGCGGTGCGGCCGATTGGGCCGCGATTCGCGCGGTCAAGGACGCGGTGGGGATCCCGGTGATCGCGAATGGCGACATCGTGGATGCGGCCGGGGCCGATCGGGCGCTGGCCCTGTCGGGTGCCGACGGGGTGATGGTGGGGCGCGGGGCCCAGGGCCGCCCTTGGGCGCTCGCCGAAATCGCCGATGGCGCGCCGCGTGCGCCCCGCGGCCCCGCGCTGACCGACCTGATCGTCGCGCATTACGAGGCGATCCTGGCGTTCTATGGCAGGGATGTCGGCCTGCGGGTCGCGCGCAAGCATCTGGGTTGGTACCTCGCGCCCCTGGGCGCCGCCGCGCTGCGCGCACGGCTGATGGCGTTGACGGAACCTGCGGCGGTCATCGCGGCGCTCCGCCGCGGCCTCGACATGCACGATCCGGCGGGGGAGGCGGCGCGCCATGCCGCATGATTACGAGGCGATCTGGAACACGATCCCCCAGCCCGCACTGGTCGTGGATGGCGACAACCGCATCGCGGACATGAACGCGGCCGCCCAGGCATTCCTGTCGCTCAGCATCGTGCAGGGGCGGGGGCGGTCCGTCGGGCGGTATGTCGGGGACACGAGCCCGGTGCTGGAGCTGCTCGCGCAGGCGCGCCAGGGGGTGGTGTCGCTGGCGCAGTACAACACGGATTTCAGCTGGTCCGACCATCCGCCCCGGCTGAGCGACCTGCATGCCGCCCCGTTGCAGGACGAGCCCGGCCATGTGCTGCTGATGATCCAGCCGCGCGGCATGGCGGAAAAGATGGGGCGCAGCCTCAGCCACCGCGCCGCCGCACGCTCGGTCGTCGGCATGGCGGCCATGCTGGCGCACGAGATCAAGAACCCGCTCGCCGGCATCTCGGGCGCGGCCCAGCTTCTGGCCATGAGCCTGCCCGACCAGGACCAGGAGCTGACCGACCTGATCCGCGAGGAGGCCGAGCGCATCGGCAAGCTGCTCGACCGCGTCGAGCAGTTCGGCGACATCCGCCCCGCATCGCGCGATCCGGTGAACATCCACGACATCATCACGCGCGCAAAGCTGTCGGCCAAGGCGGGCTTCGCCGCCCATGTGCGGTTCATCGAGGAGTTCGACCCCTCGCTGCCGCCCACGGCCGGGGATGCGGACCAGCTGATGCAGGTTCTGCTCAACCTCATCAAAAACGCGGCCGAGGCGACGCCGAGGGTCGGCGGGATCATCACCCTGCGCACGGCCTATCGCCCGGGCGTGAAGCTTGCCCTGCCCGGCGGGCGGCGCGAAAGCCTGCCGCTGCAGATCACCATCTCGGACAACGGGCACGGCGTGCCCGAGGAGATCAAGCGCGACATCTTCGAGCCGTTCGTGACGTCCAAGGCGACGGGGTCGGGGCTTGGCCTCAGCCTGGTCAGCAAGATCGTGGCGGACCATGGCGGCGTGGTAGAGTGTGAAAGCGACCCGGGCTGGACCACGTTCCGCCTTCTTCTCCCGGTCTATTCCGAGCGGGGCCAGAAAGAACGGGGCCCCAAATCCCGTGACCCCCAGAAGGGAGCCGCCTGATGGAAGGCAACATCCTCGTCGCCGACGACGACCGTGCGATCCGCACGGTGCTGAGCCAGGCCCTGACGCGGGCGGGCTGCCGGGTGCGCTCCACCGGCTCGGCCTCCACCCTCTGGCGCTGGATCGAGGAGGGAGAGGGCGACGTCGTCGTCTCGGACGTGATGATGCCCGATGGCGACGCGCTCGACCTTTTGCCTGCGATCCGAAAGAAGCGCCCCGACCTGCCCGTGATTGTGATGAGCGCACAGAACACCGTGATGACGGCAATCCGCGCGGCCGAGGTCGGGGCCTACGAATACCTGCCCAAGCCGTTCGACCTGAAAGAGCTCCTGTCCCACGTGGCCAAGGCGCTCCAGCAGCAGACCAAGCGGCGCAATCCGGAGACGGCGGCCGAGGCGGCCAAGGAAGAGAACCTGCCCCTGATCGGGCGCAGCCCCGCGATGCAGGACGTCTACCGCATCATGGCGCGGCTGATGAACACGGACCTGACCGTGATGATCCAGGGCGAGAGCGGGACGGGCAAGGAGCTGGTCGCCCGCGCCCTGCACAATTTTGGCCGCCGCAAGGGCGGACCCTTCGTCGCCGTGAACATGGCCGCGATCCCCCGCGACCTGATCGAGAGCGAGCTTTTCGGGCACGAGCGCGGCGCCTTCACCGGCGCGTCCGAACGCATGGCGGGCAAGTTCGAGCTGGCGCAGAAGGGCACGCTGTTCCTCGACGAGATCGGCGACATGCCCCCCGATGCGCAGACCCGCCTGCTGCGCGTGCTCCAGGAGGGGGAATTCACCCGGGTGGGCGGGCGCGAGCCGATCCGGGCCGACGTGCGGATCGTGGCCGCGACCCACCAGGACCTGCGGTCACTGATCAATGAGGGCAAATTCCGCGAGGATCTGTTCTACCGCCTCAACGTCGTGCCCATCCGCCTGCCGCCGCTGCGCGAGCGGCTGGAGGACATCGGCGATCTGACGCGCCACTTCCTGCGCCAGGCGGTACGCGAGGGCCTCAGCCAGAAATCGATCGAGACCGAAGCCGTCGAACGCCTCAAGCAGCACGCCTGGCCGGGCAATGTGCGCGAGCTCGAGAACTTGGTGCGGCGATTGTCCGCCCTGCACTCGGAGGACGCCGTTACGGCGGAGATGGTCGAGGCCGAGCTGGCGGATGTCAGCCGCCCACGCATCG
>JANNOT010000229.1:0-24311 GCA_031399375.1 Paraoceanicella sp. | reverse complement strand
GGCCGGGCTGGCGGGCCGGGGAGGTGCGGGGGGGGTGCCCGGGGCCGCGGGCCGGGGGGGCGCGGCCTCGTCCCCGATCTGCGCATCCCAATCGTCGGGGATCATGGGGCGGGCCGCCGCGGGGGGCCGGAAATGGTCCTGGGCGCGCGCCGAATGGTCCGAAACGCTGGCGCCGCGGACCGGAGCCTCGGGCGCGGTGGACAGGAAATCCTCGTCCGGAAGGGTATCGAAGCTGTCGGCCGGCGACACCTCGGCGGTGGGGAACGGCTGCACCGCGGGCCTGCCGGCGCCCCCGCCGCCCGAGATGAGCGCATCGAGAAAATCCTCCCCGCCCCCGCCGGGACCCGAGAGGGCCGAGAGAATGTCCTCGCCCCGCGGCGATCCTGTCGCGCCGACCGGCCCGGCCCGGGGTGCAGCCAGGGGTGCGGCGAGGGGCGCGTCTTCGAACGGGGGCGGCAGGTCCCCAAAGGGGGTGCGCGCCGCGCCGGCCCCCGCGGTGATCTCCACCCGCAGCTCGTAGCGCCCCACCGCGATCACGTCGCCCGCGCTGAGCGGGGTCGGCGTGGGGCCGAGCGGGTCGCCCGCATAGTTCAGGAACGTGCCGTTCGTCGAGATGTCGATCAGGACATAGCCATCCCCCCGCGCCTCGATCACGCAGTGGCGCGACGAGATCACCCGGTCGGGGTCGGGCAGCACGAGATCGTTGCCCTCGGCCCGCCCGATGCTCAGCGCCTCGCCCTCGAGTGCCACCCGCTCGGCCCGCCCCGGCACCGCCCCCGTCCCCTGGATGCGCAGACTGAACCCCATGCGCGTCAGCCCCCGATCATCACGGTCGGACAACCCGCGACGATCGAGCCGCCATGGGCCGTGCTGTCGCCCATCCGCGCGGCGGGCATCCCGCCCACCAGCACGGTGCCCGAACCCTTGACGATCACGTCGGGCGGACCCACGCAGACGCACATGTCCCCCACCCGCGCGACCGGCAGGGACCCTGCGAGCACGGTGGGCTGTCCCTTGATGACCGGGCCCCCGACATGGGGGATCGGCACGACCGCGGGGGTCTGCATCGGGCAGACATGCATGTCGGTGATACGGGCGACGGGGGGCATGGGTCAGCTCTGCTCCTGGATGATGGGTCCGACGCGGCCGCTGCCGCCGCGGGCGATGTCGAAGGCGCGCTCGATCAGGAGCGCACCCCGTGCGGCCACGTCCCCCGGCGCATCGGGTTGGAACAGCGACATCAGGACTGCCCCCTGCACCGCCATGCCCACGATGCCGGGGGGCGACATTCCGCCATCGGCCGCCACGGGATCGGCGTGGAACGCGGCGAGCGCGCAGAGCCCCGTCGCGTCCTCGGGCGGGGCATCACGCATCGCGGCCTCGACCGCCGCGCGGGTGTCCGCCCCGGGCCGGAACACCCAGGCCTCGGCCGCGATCAGGGTCGGGGGCTGCGCCTCGGCCCCCACCAGGTCGCGCGCGGCAAGACAGCCCCACCACGTCGCCTCGCGCCCCGGCAGGCCGTGGGCAAAAAGCTTGACGAGGTCGAGCCGCGCCCCCTCGGCCTCCAGCGCGCGCAAAGCATCGCACACCGGCAGCGCGGGATCGCAGCGCGGGCTGTCGAGCATCAGCCGCGCCGGCGCAAGCAGGGCCGAGAGCGGCCCGGGCGGAAGTTTCCTCAGCCCCGCATAGCGTGCGTCGTCCATCAGTTCACCATCACCACGCCGCCCTTGATCATCATGATCCCGCCGGACTTGAGCTGCGCCATCCCGCCCGCCTCGAGCTTGGCCATGCCCCCGGCCTTCAGCTCGAGTGCGCCGTCCGCGTTGACCTTCGCCGCACCGGTCTGGACCTTAAACTGCGCGCTTGCGCTGATCTCGACCTGGGGCGACGTGATCCTGAGGCCCGACGGCGTCATCTCGATCGACGTGCTGCCGCATTCGAGGCGGATGCGCGATTCCGCCGTGACCGTCAGGTTCGGCCCCACGGTGATCGTGTAGTCCTGCCGGATCGTGTCGGACTTGTCGCGCGACACTTCGAGGCTGTCGGCGCCCTCGACCGTCCAGGCCCGGTCCTGCTTGATCGACCCCGTCTCCTTGCCCGAGGCGACGGTGAAGGTGTGGTCCCCCGTCTCGAGCGTTTCCGTCTTGTCATGATAGATCGTCTGGGTGAAATCGCCGGGGTCGCATTTCTCGCGGCCGATGGTGACGGTGGCGTTGTTCTTGATCGTGCCGACATAGTCCTTTTCGGACTGGAACCGGACGAGCTCGCTGTCCTTCTTGTCCTCGAACATCAGCTCGTGAAACCCGCCGCCGCCCAGGGACGAGTTGGTCTTGATCCCGAGCTGGGTCTGGTGTCCCGGCCAGGCGGCGGGGGGCATGTTGGCCGCGTTGTAGACCATGCCCGTGATCAGGGGGCGGTCGGGGTTGCCCTCCTCGAACTGGACGACAACCTCCTGGCCGATGCGGGGCACTGCATACATGCCCCAGCCCTGGCCGGTCCACGGCATGGCAACCCGGCACCAGAGCGAGGACGTCTCGTTGGACGCACCGAGCCGGTCCCAGTGGAACTGCACCTTCACCCGTCCGTGCTCGTCGGTGTAGATTTCCTCGCCGTCCGGACCGGTGACCACGGCGGTCTGGATGCCCGCGATCGAGGGGCGGGGCGTGTCGGGCGGACAGCGGTACGGGGTGTTCAGGGGCTGGACCTCGAACTCGCAGAGATAGGTGTCCTTGACCTCGTCCTCGGCCGCCGTGGTCCCGGTCATGCGCGAGGCGGCCTGCTTGTCGGCGTCGTAATCGGTGTCGATCTGCAGGACGTGGCGGGCCGAGGTGATGAGGTATTCGCCATCCTCGCCCTCCCTCGGGTGGCCGGTCAGGGTGAACCTGCGCCCGGTGGCGAGCACGCGGACATTGCCCGCGGCACGCGCGCGCTGGTGCTGGGCCACATGCGCCTCCTGGCGCAGGCGCGACAGGCGCTTGGCCTCGGCCGCCGTGGCCACGTCGCCGGGGTAGTCGTAGACCTCGTATTCCCGGCGCTCATGGGTGCCCACGGGGATCGCCGTCACCCCCTTCAGGTCCGAGCGCGGGGTCAGGAAGTTGTAGTCGTTCAGCGTGACCTTGCCCGACCGCAGGCGCTCGCCCCGCTGCCAGTCGAAGATGTGGTCCTTCCTGCGGCGATAGTCGTGGTCGCGGTAGTTGAACTCGACCTCCGCGGCGCCGGGCAGGGCGGCATGCGCCCCCTTGCCGTCGACGAGCACCAGCGTCTCGCGGGACGGGCCATGGTCGAAGAACCAGTAGATCCCCTCCTCCTCCATCAGGCGGCAGAGAAAGGCATAGTCCGTCTCGCGGTACTGCACGCAGTAGTCGCGCGCCGTCAGACCCTCGCGCGTGGCGTCGCGAAAGTCCGAAAAGCCGCGGTCGCCGAAGATCTGCTTGGCGATCTCGATCGTCGTCATGTTCTGGAACACCCGGCAGTTTGCCGTACGCGTCAGGAACCAGAACCAGGGCCGGACCTCGGCGCGGTAGAGCCCGAGTCCCTGGTAGAGCCCCTCGTAGCTGCATTCGGTGCAGGTGCCATGCCAGAGCCGCACGCTGCCATCCTCCAGATCGATTTCGAGCGAGATCTGCCGGCCCACGATGGCGGCGAGGTCGAGATCGATGTCGGGCGATAGGAACTGCACGTCCGTGTCCGTCAGACGGCTCAGCCCCTCGTCGATTTCGGCGCGCATCAGGAACATCTTGCGCGCGCCGAGCGGCCCCGTCATGCGCACCTGTCGGCCGGAGAGGACAATTTCCTGGGTGGGCATGGGGGGAAACCTTTCGGGGCGGATGGGCTCGGGGGTGGTCCTCGGTGGCGTCGGGCGTCAGGGGGGCGGGTCCTCCTCAATCAGCTCGCCCGCGCGGCGGAGCCTGGCGATGACGCCGGGATGGATCGCCCAGAGACCGCCGGGCGCGTCGGGCAGGAAGCTCGCGAGATGGGCCATGTCGGTGAACCGCACGCAGCGGACCGGCCGTGGATAGGGGGCGTCATTGGCGAGCATGGCCTGGATGTGGCGCTCGCCCTCGGCCAGCCAGTACTGCGCGCCAATGCTGACAAGGATGATGCCCACATCCTCGGGCTCGCCCGGTCCGAAGCCGTCATCGGATCCGCGGTCGGGCATCAGCGATCCCCCGCGAGCGTGCGACGTTCGGCGTCCATCGCGGCGCCCTCGGCGGTGGGGGACGCCGATGCGCCAAACGCGGCGGGGTGCACGCCGAGATCGTCGGGTGCCACCGGCTCCCCCGACGCAGGAGGAGGCGGGCCCGCCGATGGCGCGGGGCCGGGGGCAGACCGCGGATGCGCGGTCGGTACCGCCTGCGCCGCCTGCGCCACGGCCTCTACCTGATCCGTCACGACCGGCATGGCGGTTCAGTCATAGGCATAACGGAACTGCCCCCCCTCAATGCCGATATGGACGCGGGCGACCGCACGCCCCTCCATCATCGCGCGCAGGAACGCGCCGGAGATCTCGGGCAGCATGGTGTTGGTCAGGATCGCGTCGATCATCCGCCCGCCGCTTTCCAGCTCCTGGCAGCGGCTGACGATCGTGTCGACCACCGCGTCGTCATAGGTGAAGGGCACCTTCTGGGTCGCGGCCACCCGCTTCACGATCCGGTCAAGCTGGAGCCGGGTGATCGTGGCGATCATCGCGGGCGTCAGCGGATAGTAGGGAATGGTGACGAGCCGGCCGAGCAGGGCGGCGGGGAACACCTTTAGCAGCGGCGCGCGCAGGGCCTTGGCGATCCCCTCGGGGTCGGGCATCAGCTCGGGATCCTTGCAGAGATCCATGATGAGCTCGGAGCCGACATTCGAGGTGAGCAGGATCAGGGTGTTCTTGAAGTCGATCACCCGCCCCTCGCCATCCTCCATCACCCCCTTGTCGAACACCTGGAAGAAGATCTCGTGCACGTCGGGGTGGGCCTTCTCGACCTCGTCGAGCAGGACGACGGAGTAGGGCTTGCGCCGCACCGCCTCGGTCAGGATCCCGCCCTCGCCATAGCCCACGTAGCCTGGGGGGGCGCCCTTGAGGGTCGAGACGGTGTGCGCCTCCTGGAACTCGGACATGTTGATGGTGATGACGTTCTGCTCGCCGCCATAGATCGCCTCGGCGAGCGCCAGCGCCGTCTCGGTCTTGCCCACGCCCGAGGTGCCCGCAAGCAGGAATACCCCGATGGGCTTCTGGGGGTTGTCGAGCCCCGCCCGGCTGGTCTGGATGCGCTTTGCGATCATCTCCATCGCGTGGTCCTGTCCGATGACGCGGGAAGAGAGCACGGAGGCCACGTTAAGCACCGTCGCGATCTCGTCCTTGAGCATGCGCCCGACCGGGATGCCGGTCCAGTCGCCCACCACGCTCGCCACCGCCTGGGCATCCACGATGGGCAGGATCAGCGGGCTTTCGCCCTGGAGTGCATGGAGCGCGTCCTGGCGCGCCGCGAGCGTGGCGAGGAGCGCGGTCCGCGCGGCCTCGTCCAGGGCCGCCCCCGCCTCCGGCCCATCCGCTGCCCCGCCGTCGCCGCGAAGCTGTGCGCGCAAGGCCAGGATCTCGGCCACCACGGCCTTCTCCCCGGTCCAGCGGGCGGTCAGGGCGTCAAGCCGGGCCTGTTCCTCGGTCCGCAGCCCGGCGACCCGGGCGGCCCGGGCGGCGGTGTCGTACCCCGCCGCCGCCTCGCGCCCGATGATCGCGGCCTCGGTATCCAGGGCCTGGAGCCTGCGCTGGCTGTCATCGACCTCGGCGGGCACCGCGTGCTGGCTGATCGCCACCCGGGCGCAGGCGGTGTCGATCAGGCTGACCGACTTGTCGGGCAGCTGCCGGGCGGGGATGTAGCGGGCGGACAGGCGCACCGCCGCCTCCAGCGCCTCGTCGAGCACCTGGACCTTGTGGTGCCCCTCCAGCATCCCCGCGATGCCGCGCATCATCAGGAGCGCGCGTGCCTCGTCGGGTTCCTCGACCACCACGACCTGGAACCGGCGGGTCAGGGCGGGGTCCTTCTCGATATGCCTCTTGTATTCGGCCCAGGTGGTCGCGCCGATGGTGCGCAGCGTCCCGCGGGCGAGTGCGGGCTTCAGCAGGTTCGCGGCATCCCCGGTCCCCGCCGCCCCACCCGCGCCCACCAGGGTGTGGGTCTCGTCGATAAAGGTGATGACGGGGGTCGGGCTCGCCTGCACCTCCTCGATCACGGCGCGCAGGCGGTTCTCGAACTCGCCCTTCATCGACGCCCCGGCCTGCAGCAGCCCGATGTCGAGCGCGAGCAGCCGCGCGTCCCGAAGCGCGGGCGGCACGTCGCCGCGGGCGATGCGGAGCGCGAACCCCTCGACCACCGCGGTCTTGCCCACCCCGGCCTCGCCCGTCAGGATCGGGTTGTTCTGGCGGCGCCGCATCAGCACGTCCACGAGCTGGCGGATTTCCTCGTCGCGCCCCATCACCGGGTCGATCTCGCCCGCCCGCGCCCGGGCGGTCAGGTCGACGGTGAACTTCTTCAGCGCCTCCTCCTTGCCCATCGGCGCGGGGGCCATGGCGCCAGAGCTCTCGCCCGGCGCGCCGCCCGCCGTGGGGGCGAGACCGTCCTCCGGGCTTCCCGCGACGATGTCGCCGAAGCCCTCGGCCAGGTCGCCCACCTTCACCTTGCGGAACGTGTCGGAAATGCCGAGGAGCTGGCCGCGCAGCCCGTCGGTCTTCAGCAGCGCGAGGACGAGATGCCCGGTGCGCACCTGCCCCTCGCCATACATCAGCGACGCGAGCACCCAGCCCTCGCGCACCATGTGGTCGAGATGGGCCGACAGGTCCGAGATGGCACTTGCCCCGCGCGGCAGGCGGTCGAGCGCTTCGGTGAAATCCTTGGCCAGCCGCCCGGGATCAAGCTCGAAATGCGTGATGATCCGGTGCAGGTCGCTGTCCTGGCCCTGGAGGATCTGGTGGAGCCAGTGCACGACCTCGACATAGGGGTTCCCGCGCAGCTTGCAGAACACCGTCGCGCCCTCGATCGCCTTGTACCCCAGGCGGTTGAGCTTGCCGAACAGGGCGACGCGGCTGATCTCGGTCATGGTCTGGCCTTTCGGGACACGGGTCCTGCGGCGCCGGGGCGCAGGTAGAGGTCGGCGGCCTCGCGGCCCGCGGCCGCGGTGCCGATCCAGGTGGTCCAGCCGAGCTGGCCCTGGCGGCCGAGGCTCGTCCGCGGGGCCGCCCCGCGGGCGAGCACCAGGTTCACGTCCCAGTCGAGCGCCTCGCCCGCATAGCCCTTCACGATCGCGTCCAGCCGCCGGAGGCTGTCGCCCCCGGGCAGGAGCCTGCGATAGGCGGGCAGGGCGAGCGGGCCGAGGCGCAGGCGGAACTTCGCCTGGCGCGACCAGACCCGGGTCCCGAGCACCGCGCCCATCCCCAGCGGGGCCCGCGGGCCGCCGAGCGCCGCGCGGTCGCCGGGTTCAAGCGCGAGCCAGGATCCCACGAAGCTCTCGAGCGCCGCGGGCACGCGCAGAAAGCACGAGACCATGGCGAGCAGCCCGTCGGCATTCTTCGGCCCCTGGGTCAGGCGACCGGCCATGTGCAGCTTGGCGACATCGGGCAGCGCGTCGCGCCCGCGGAACGCCGGCATGCGCAGCCCGATCAGCGCGGCCACCTTGTCCCCGAACGGATCGTCATCGGCCCGGTCGAAGGACGCCGCAGGCTCGCCGGACGCCCAGGCCCGATAGAGCAGGCTGAGAAGCCGGTGATGGAAGATATCGGCAAACGCCGACAGGGTCGGGTCGCGCCAGTTCCGTTCCCTGTCGCGGGCATATTCGGTCAGGTGCAGGGGCAGGGGACCCTGCGGACCGAAGAGACCGAAGAAAAGCTGCTTGAGCACGGCAGGCCCACCCGACGCGGCGCTGAACGATGCGAGGGTCGAGGGGGGAAAGGCCAGCTCCACCTCCTGCCCCAGCCGCACGGGGTCCTGCGCGGGGCGGCGGGCGCGGCCGAGCCGGGGGCGGTCGGGGAACGCCGCCTCGACCAGCCGGAGCGCCTGAAAGATGTGGTGGCGCCGCGGGTCGGCGGCGAGCGCTGCCATGAGTGCCGCGCCCCGCCCCGCCGGGGCGAAGCCGGACATGGCGGGATCGGGCGCGGGCACGTCCCCGGCCCCCGCCGCGGTCACAGGATCGGGCGCGTGCCGCTCGTCGGTCGCCATCGTGCGATCTCGCCCCGTTCCTGGGAATGAATGACGGTTTCGGTGAAGCTGTTGAGCGCGACATACCGGGCGAAGAACCGCTCGAGCACCGCGCCGAGCAGGTAGACGCCCGCGCCCTCGTAGACGCTTTCGTCAAAGCCGACCTTGAGCTCCAGCCCCCGGACGGCGGTGGTCAGGACCTCGTCGGCCATGCGCCGGACGATGGGGCGGGTGGCGACCGAGGCTATGCCCTCGATCTGCTTCATCAGCGCACGGTCGCCTGCGGGCACGTAGATGCCCAGAAGCTCGCGGAGCGCGGCGGCACCAGATCCGCCGCCGGTTTCGGTGATCGAGAGATAGTTGAGCGACAGGTGGCTGACCAGCCGCCAGCCCGCGTCGCCCTCGATGGCAAGGCTGGGGCGGGGCCGGGTCGGGCCGATGACCGCGCGCACCGCGGCGACCGGTCCGCCCTCGGGCAGCTCGAAATCCCCGCCCGGCGCCCCTGCGGCGATCAAGAGCGGCAGGTCCCGGTTGGTGCAGAGCGCGCTGACCGACAATTGCTCGATCCGCCCGGGATAGGGCGCCTCCTGCCGGTCCACCAGGCTGACGAAGAGGTCCGAGCCGAGATAAGAGCTCCGCGCCCCCTTCAGCCGCTGGCGCTCGGAGCGCTGGCGCATCCGGCGCCGGACGGCGTAATAGGCCTCGTGCGCCTCGCCCGCCGCGGTGTAGTCGTCGCTGCTGTAGAACGGGCGGAATGGCAGGTCCGCCGCGGCGCCGCCCGCGATCCCCGTCACGCGGGTCAGGGCATAGACCTCGAAGTCGAGCGGCGCGGTCCGGTCGGGCACGATCTCCACATCGACCTGCCGCCCGTCCACATGGACCCGGTCGCAGCGCTTGTCGAACAGGTTGACCGCCGGGGTGGCGAAGAGCGCGAGGCTGTCGGGCGACAGGGTCGCGCGCAGGTCGGGCCAGCCCTGCCCGAGCAGGATGTAGACATCGATCTCCGGCCCCGCCGCCCGGGAGACGAGCGGGCGCAGGCCCGACAGCTCGACGAAGAAGAACCGGTTGGGCAGGGCGAAGTATTCCTGCACCAGCCGGTAGCCGTCAAAGGACGGGGCCGGCCAGGGCAGCAACGCCTCGTCACGCGAAAAGCCGAGCGGGCGCAGCGCCGGCCCCGCCGCATGGGCGACCCAGTCCCGGCGCCGGTCGGTGGACCGCCCGGCGACCCCCACCCCGGTATTCGCCAGCGCCTCGTAGAGCCGCCAGGGCTCTCGCCCCGTGCCGGTCATGAAGAGCGGCAGCCGGTCCATGGGCAGGTCCGCCATGGGCTTGCCGTCGATGCGCCGGAGGCGCAGGCGGATCGCGGCGCGGGCACGGGCGTTGCCCTCCATCCCGTGGGCCACGATTTCGCCGCGGCCGTCGAGATACTCCGCCTCCGCCACCCGGATCGGCCAGAGCGTCACGTCATGGGCGGTGCGAAAGTCGCAGGGCGTCTGCGCCTCGTCCCGCAGCGGGGTGCGCAGCTGCGTGCCGCGGGGCAGGGCGAATCCCGTCTCCATCCCCCCCTGGGCCGGGTCGGGGTCGAAGCGTGCGATGACCATCGAGGGGCAGGGCGCGAGGTAATGGGGATAGACGATCTCCAGCAGATGCTGCGACAGCACGGGGTGCTGGAGGTCGAGCTCGAGCTGCACCCGCGCGGTCAGGAACGCAAACCCCTCCAGCAGCCGCTCCACATAGGGATCGACGACCTCGATCCCCTCCATCCCCAGCCGCGCGGCGATCTTGGGATAGGCTTCGGCGAATTCGCGCCCCATCTCGCGGATGAAGGCAAGCTCGCGTTCGTAATGCTTGAGCAGGCGGGTATCCATCGCGCCCTCAGGTCCGCCGCGCGACGGTCAGATCGCCCGAGGCGACGTCGATTTCGGTGCGCAGGTAGATCTCGAGCGGCACCGGGGTCGCCCAGATCTCGCCGCGGATGTCAAAGGCGAGCAGCGCCCGGTTGCGTTCGGCAGGCTCGATCATCTGCACCTGAAGGCTGGCGGGCAGGATGCGCGGCTCGAACACCTCGATCGCCGTGCGGATCAGGCGTTCGAGGTCGCGCACCCGCGCCTCGGTCGCCCGGCGGCCGCTGATCTCGAGGATGCCGTAATTCACGGTCGAGCGCGCCGCCTGGGGATAGCGGGCGGTGTCGAGCAGGTCGTCCTGGGATGTGGTGTTCAGACGCCAGGAGAGGTCGCGCAGGATGATCTCGCGCAGGCGGCGGATGTCGATCACCCGCCGGTCGCGCGGCTCGCCCCGCTCGCCCGGTGCATCGTCGGTCAGCCGGTCGAGCAGCGAGGGCTGGAGGCGCTCCGCCTCGCCGAGATCAGCCATCCGCCGCCCCTGCAAACGCGATCCGGCGGATGTCGAGCAGCGGGTGGTCCCCGGCATCGGTCACGAGGATCCGCTGGCCGTGGCCGAGATAGGTGTCCGCCCCCCGCTCCTCCCACCGCGTCAGGCGCGACAGGCGCTCGGCGTCGCCCGGCCCGGGGGCGGCGGGGTAGCGGGTCGGGATGAACCCCACACCCTCGCCCCCGCCGGGCCAGGTGAGCGCGACGGGGCACCAGACCCGGTCGCGTAGGTCGCCCGGCGGCTCGATGGTGATCGCCGCGAGGTTGGCAAAGGGGACCCAGGCATATTTCCCGTTCACGATCAGCTCGAGCACGGGGCCGAGCCTGCTGTCGGCGTCGGCGATCCAGGCAAAGGGGGTCCCGTCGAGGGTCCCGGCGCTGGGCGGGGCCGCCTCGAACGCCGCGGCACGCAACGCGGCAGCCCCGGCGGGATCGCCCGCCGCAAGGACCCGCAGCGCCTCGATCAGAAGCGCCATCCACGGCGCCGGTGTGCCAAGGACGAGGGGGGTGGTCTCGCCGCGGAACACCTTGTCACGCAAAAGCTCGCAGGCGATCGTCTCGCGGTAGGTCTGGACCATGGGGGTGGTGGCCGGCTCAAGCTCGCCGCAGAGCTTGAGCTGCGCCAGCGCGCGGTCCCATTCGCCGGTGACGCAGAGAAGCTGGAACAGGAACACCCGCAGCCGGCCGTCGCCGGGGGCGGCACGGATACGCCCCTGCAGCTCGGTGCGCGCGGCGGCGATATCGCCCGATCTCAGGAAATCCTCGGCCAGCATCTGTGGTCCTTCGCGAGCGGCGGCCCGGGCGCCGCAGGGAACCCGGGCCGCGCGGGCTGTCATTCGACGGCGTAGTTCGCCTGGTTGCGCACGCGGCTCCACTTCGCCTCGCCCTTGGCGCCGTCGGCCTTGGACATCTTTCCATCCTTGGCCTGCTTGAAGTATTCGATCTTGATCGCGCCGTATTGAAAGATGACCTGCTCTTCACAGACGTCGTCGCCGTCGGAGCCGGACCAGGAGATGTCCTGGACCATCACGAGCAGGAAGCTGAACTTCATGAACGTCGTGCCCGACTTGTCATCTGCCCCGCCCGAGCGGCGCAGTTCGATCACGGCCTCGGGGAAATGCTTGCCCGAGCAGAGGTTCTGGAAGAGCCCGCAGGACGCGGTGTCGGTCTTTTTCGTGACGTTGAATTCCTTGAACGTCGCCTTGCCCGCGCCGCCGCCGCCCGAACCCGAGCCGATGTTGATCGTGTTCTCGGCGCCGAACTCGAACGAGATCAGCTCGAGCGCCTTCTTCTTGCTCATGTCGATGTCCTGGGTCTCGCCCTCGACGAGGGCTTCGGACCCTGGGAAGTAGAGAAATGCATCGAACGCCATGGTGGCGGCTCCTCTCAGGTATCTGGGTTATCGTGGGGAAACGGGGTCAGGCTTTCTCGGATGGCAGCTTGGACACCAGCCGGAGCGAGACCGAGAGCCCCTCGAGCTGGTAGTGCGGACGCAGGAAGAATTTCGAGGAATAGTATCCCGGGTTCCCCTCGACCTCCTCGACCACGACCTCGGCGGCCGCGAGCGGCTGCTTGGCCTTCACCTCCTCGGGCGAGGTGGCGGCGTTGTAGTCCACGTAGTTGTTGATCCAGTCCTGCAACCATTCGGCCATCGCGTCGCGGCTCTTGAACGACCCGATCTTGTCGCGGACGATGCATTTGAGGTAGTGGGCGAACCGGCAGGTGGCAAAGAGATAGGGCAGCCGGGCGCCGAGATTGGCGTTGGCCGTCGCATCGGGGTCGTCATACTCGGCGGGCTTGTGCAGCGACTGTGCCCCGATGAACGCCGCCATGTCCGAATTCTTGCGATGCACCAGCGGCATCAGGCCGTTCTTCGCCAGTTCCGCCTCGCGCCGGTCCGAGATCGCGATCTCGGTCGGGCATTTCATGTCCACCCCGCCATCGTCGGTCGGAAAGGTGTGGGTGGGCAGGTTCGCAACCGCCCCGCCGGATTCCACGCCGCGGATCCGGGTGCACCAGCCATACTGCTTGAACGACCGGGTGATGTTGGTGGCCATGCCGTAGGCGGCGTTCACCCAGGAATACTTGTCCGAGGACGCGCCTTCGGTGTCCTCCTCGAACGCGAACTCCTCCACCGGGTCAGTCTTGGCGCCGTAGGGCCGCCGGCCGAGGAAGCGCGGCATGGCGAGGCCGATATACTGGCTGTCCTCGCTTTCGCGAAGGCTGCGCCAGGCGGCATATTCGGGGGTCTGGAAGATCTTGGTCAGGTCGCGCGGGTTCGCGAGTTCCTGCCAGCTGTCCATCTGGAGGAGTGCCGGATCCCCCCCCGCGATGAACGGCGCGTGCGAGGCGGCGGCGACCTTGGCCATTTCGCCCAGCAGCTCCACATCCGGGGGGCTATGGTCAAAATGGTAATCACCGACGATGCAGCCATAGGGTTCGCCCCCGAACTGACCGTATTCCTCCTCGTACATCTTCTTGAAAAGCGGGCTCTGATCCCAGGCCGTCCCCTTGAATTTCTTCAAGGTCTTGTGCAGGTCCTTCTTCGAGATGTTCAGGACCCGGATCTTGAGCATCTCATCCGTCTCGGTGTTGTTCACCAGATGGTGGAGACCGCGCCAGGCGCTTTCGAGTTTTTGCAGATCGCCATGGTGCAGGATCAGGTTGACCTGCTCGGTCAGCTTTTGGTCGATCGCCGCGATGATGGATTCGATCGAGCGCAGCGCGTCGTCCGAGATCAGCGCGGTGTTTTCCAGCGCCATCTCGGCCAACGTCTTGACCGCCTCCTCCACCGCCTGCTTGGCCTGGTCGGATTTGGGGCGGAATTCCTTCTGCAGGAGCGAGGCGAACTCGCTTTCCGCGAAGGCCCCCTCGGGGGCGGCGCCGGGGGCGCCCTGGGCCTGTGCGTCCGACATCGACTACTCCTCCGTCGCGGGCTTGGGCGCGGAGGCGAGCGCCTTGAGCAGGGTGGGGTCCTGGATGATCTGGCCCACCAGGTTCTCGGCCCCGGTCTTGCCATCCATGTAGGTCATCAGGTTGGAGAGCTGCGTCCGCGCCTCGAGCAGCTTGCGCAGCGGCTCGACCTTGCGCGCAATGGACGCGGGCGAGAAATCGTCCATGCTCTCAAAGGTGATGTCGACCGAAAGATTGCCCTCGCCCGTCAGCGTGTTGGGCACCGCGAAGGCCGCGCGCGGCTTCATCGACTTCATCCGGTCGTCGAAATTGTCCACGTCGATCTCGAGGACCTTGCGGTCGGCCACCGCGGGCAGCGGGGTTTCGGGCTTGCCCGAAAGATCGGCCAGCACGGCCATGACGAAGGGCAGCTGGACCTTCTTCTGGGCGCCGTAGACCTCCACGTCGTATTCGATCTGCACGCGGGGCGCCCGGTTGCGGGCGATGAATTTCTGGCTTTCTGCCATGTTCGGTCCGTCCTCTCTTCAGCGTCCCGGCGGGTGGTCCCGCCCCGGTTGTCAGGTGTCGTCGTCCGTGATCCCGCCGATGGTCGCGACCTGCTCCATCCCGCCGCGGGCCATGTCCCTGATGATCGTCACGAAATCTGCCGAGACGAGGCGGCGGGCCCGCAGGAGCAGGAGCGGCACGGGGCTCGACGGTTCGCGCCGGGCGTAATAGTCGCAGATGCCGTCGATGGCGCGCAGCACGTCGTCGGGCGATGCGATTGCGCCGCCGCCCGTGACGGGTGGGCCTGCCGCGACGGGTGGGCCTGCCGCGATGGATGCGGGCGCGCCCTCGGGCAGGGGCGTGCCCACGGATGGCGCGCCGGCGCGGGCGGCGAAGGCGGCCTCGGCCCGGTGCAGCATCTTTGCCAACGGGTCGAGGTCGGGGCCGTCGCTGCCGATGCGCTCCACCAGGACCGCATCGATCGCGGTCAGATGCGCGCGCGCCGCGGCCAGTGCCGCCCGGATCGCGGCCAGCCGGTCGGCTGGGGTGTCCTGGAACGCGGCCGAGATGCGCGCCCTGTCGGGGGGGGCGGGCATGTCGGCGGGGGCGGGCATCTCGCCCTCGGCCACCGCGATATCGCGCAGGCCGTACCGCCCGAGCCCGCGCGAGTCGCATAGAGGCGCGAGGCGCAGCGCCTTGACCACACCCTGGGTGTCGGCGAGCCCGAGCAGCGCATTGACCCGCATGGTCGGATCGTCGTTGTCGGTCGCGTCCAGCTGCGGGTGGACATGCGGCCAGTAGCGCGTGAGCCAGCCCTCGATGGCCGCGAGCACCCGGGCGAAGGGCTCGATCCCCTCCACGCGCAGCACCGCCTCGGCCAGCATCACCGCCACGCGCAGATCCCGGCTGCGGTCGAGCACGGCGAGCGCACGGCGTGCCACATCGACCTGGTCGGGGTCCTGGGAGGCGATGATCGCGTCGCCCACCTGCAGCTCTGCCCGCCCGCGCGCCGCCGTCTCGAGCTCGATGAATTCGAGGTCATATTCGACGTCGGCCCCGCAGGGCGCATCCTCCCCCAGGGGCTGGAGCAAGCGCTCGACATCGATGTCCATCCTCGCACGCCCCACGGGTCACGGCCCCGTCCGCGTACCGGAGGGGTTGAAAATCGCGTGTATCAGCCTAAGGCCAATTCCCGCGGCGTGCAAATCCTTTAGCGTTAAGGCTTTTTTAGGAACGTGATCCGATTTGGCACGCGTGCGTCGCAGCGTGGGACGTGTGCGATGCAGCAAGTCCCTGCGGGGCCTGACGTCTTGCGCGGGTCATCGGGTCACCACGATCTCGACCCGGCGATTGGCCGCATCCTGCGGCGTGTCCGCATGTTTCGGCGCAGCCTCGCCCATCCCCGCCGCCTCCAGCCGGGCGGGCGCGATGCCGCACTCCCCGCTCAGGTGGCGCACCATCGCATCGGCCCGCGCCTGCGACAGGGCGAGGTTGTCCTCGGCCGCCCCGGCTGCGTCGGTATGTCCCACGATGCGGTACCGACCGTCGGGCACATCGGCTGCGATCGCGGCGCATAGCGCGGCGAGCTGCGGTCGCGCGGCCGGTTCGGGCAGCGCGCTGCCGCGGGCGAAGGGGATCGCGAGATCGAGCGGGGTCGCAGCCGCAGCGGCCGGGGGCTGCGGCGGCGGTGGCGCGGACCCGCCGACCGCAGTTGCAGGCGTGGTCCCGAACGGGCTCGTGCGCGCCCCGCCCGCCGCCCCGGGGGCAAAGAGCGACGCGGCCCCCGCGCCGGATGTCAGTCGTGCGGCGGCGGACGGGTGCACGCGCTGGGACCGCAGATGGGCAAGGATGTCCGCCGCGCTCAGGTCCTGCGCCGCCATCGCCGCGGGCAGGATGGCGAGGACGAGGGCGATCCCGCCCGGCCCCCACACGGATCGCCACGCCCCGGCCACCCCCCGTGCCCTCAGGGCCCGGTGACGAGATAGCGCCAGGCCACCCGCGCCTCGTCCGCCTGCGCCGCAATCGCGGTCCGGTATTCGGGAAGGAACGCGTCGATGGATTCCGAGCGCGGCCTTACGCCTTCGAAGATCGGCCGTGGGGTGACCACTGCCACCACGAGTTTCACGCCGAACGGCTCGACGATGCGAAACCCGAGCCGGGTGACCGATGCCTCTGCCACCGGATAGGTCAGACGGATGCGCTGCCCGGTCGGGTGATCCTGCGCCAACGCCTCGATCGCATGGGACTGGCTGGCATGGTGGGGCATGAAGTGGAACACCTGCCCCTCGCCATCGACATAGAAGACGTTGACGAACCCCTCCATCGCGCCGGGCAGGATTAGGTCGATGACCGGGTTCTCGCCCCGCCGGTACAGGCCCTCGGGGGCCTCGCCCTGCCGGTCGCCGTAGCCGAAGACCAGCGCAATCTCCGGCGCAGGCACGGGCGGCAGCAGGGCGATCACCCGGCAGACCGTCGGATTGACGACGCCGAGTTCCAGCGAAAGCGCCCGCTTGCCCACGAGCGCGCGCAGGGCACCCTCGATCCGCGGCGTGTCGTCCGCCCGCGCGACCGACCCGCGGAGCGTGACCGGCGCGCCCGTCGGCAGGGTCGCGTCCCCGGACGCGCCTCCCCCGTCCACCGCGAGCGGCCCGCAGGTCTGCAGGGGGCCGAGCACCTCGGCCAGCGTGGCCATGGCGAGCGGCGGTTCGGCCAGGGCGATGCGCTCGGTCAGGGTCAACCCCCCCGCCGCCGCCGCGCGGCGAAGATCGTCGAGCACGCGGTCCCGTATCGCGGCATCGGGCGCCTCGCCCGCCACGGTCGCGGTGGGTCCCGTCACATCGACGGACCAGGCCCCCGTCAGCGGGACGAGCGCGCGGGCGATCCCCTCGATGCCCCCCATCCAGCCCGGACCGGGCATCCCCTGCGCCGCGGCGATGTCGCCGCCCACCGGCGTCCCGGCCAGCCCGGCGAGCGCCCCGCGCAGCCCAGCAGCGGCTGCGACGCTCGGCGCATGGCCGTCCGCCGTGATCGCGCCGTCCGCGCCACGCGCGATGCGCATCCGGAACGGGTCGGCGACCGGCAGGGGTGGCGGCGGGGCCGGGATCGTCGGCGGCGCCACGGGCAGGGGCTGGGGCGCGACCGCGACGAGCGGATCCGCGCCACGGCCGACGAGGAGCCATGCACCGGTCCCCGCGGCGAGGAATACCAGGACCGCGATCAGCGCGATCATCCTGCCGCGCCGCCGGACCGGCATGGTCGCGGGGGGCGGTGTGGCAGCGGTCGGTGGCGTTGTCGGGCGCATGCCCAGGACCCGGGTCCGGTCCGCGATCGGGGGCGTCCCGTCGAGGAACGCCGCGACCTCGGCGGCGCTCTGGAACCGCCCGGCCGGGTCGGGCTCGACCAGCCGCGAGACGAGCGCGCCCAGCGACGCGGGCAGATCGCCGATGTCGGGCTTGACCGACTTGGTCTTCAGCACCTCCAGATATGTCCGCCCCACCTCGGGCGTCCGCCCGCGAAATGCGGCGAGAAGCGTCATCCCCATGGCGTAGAGGTCGGACCGCCCGTCCACGGTCCCGTCCATCTGCTCGGGCGCCGCATACTGGTACTTGCCCGCGAACCCCGCCCCCACCACCGTCCGGGCATCCGCGCTCATGTCCTTGGCGATGCCAAAATCGATCACGATCGCCTGGTCCGGGTCGCCGTCGCGCAGGATGATGTTGTCGGGGGACAGATCGCGGTGGAAGGCGAGCTTGGCATGGGCCGCCGCCAGTCCGCGCGCCATGCGCCGGGCGATGCGCAGCAGCGTCGGCGCGTCCACCGGTGCCCGCGACATCCGCGTCGCGAGCGACTCGCCGCGGATGAATTCCATCACCAGGAACACGAAACCGCCATGGGCATCGGATTCGAGCAGGTCGTGGTAGCGCACCACCGCGTCGTCCATCACCTCGTGCAGCACCGATGCCTCGCGCCGCATCAAGTCCACGAACTGTTCGTTGCCCGCGAATTCGCGCCGCAGGATCTTGATCGCCACCTCGCGCCCCGACACGCGGTTGCGCGCGCGGTAGACCTCGCCCGTGCCGCCGGACCCGATCAGCGCCTCGATCACATAGGTGTTGTTCAGAAGCTCGCCCGGCTTCAGCGTGCCGCCCGCGTCGTCTGCCACGCACCCACCCCTTCCCGGCCGTTCGCGCGGACCGCATCCCCGCGACGGGGGCGGGGCGGCGCGTGTCAGGGTGACGTTACCCCGTTGCGTCCGCATCGGAAAGCGGTTTGCACCGGCATGCCGGACCGGCCCGGATCGACACGGGAGGCGGCGCGCGCTACCCTTTCACCGGTTGGTCGGGGGGCGGCGAAAGGTGACAGATGCGGATCGCGGCCCTCGTGCTCGTGGTGCTGGCGGTGCTGACCGCGCCCCTCGGCTGGTATCTCGCGCAGCGCGCGCTGCGTGATGGGACCCCCACGCCCCCCCCACCCGACCCGGCGGTGGCTGCCCTGACCGAGACGGTCGAGGCGCTGGGCGCCCGGGTGGACGGGCTCGAGGCGCGGCTGGCGCTCGGGCTGCCCCAGGGACTTGACCGGACCGACAGCCCCGCCTCCCCCGCCGAGGACGGGCTGAAGGACAGCTTTGCCCAGGTCGTGCTGATCGCGGATCGCCGCGACGTGAACGCGGGGCTGAGCGTCGCGACGCCGGCATTCCTCAACGAGCTTCTCGGCGCCCCGCGCGAGGATCTGACCGATGAGTGCCTCGACATGACCAACCCCACGCTCGCGGCCATGCTGAAGGTCGAGGATGTGGGGCCGATCAACGTGAAGATGCTGAACCCCGCGCTGCTCTCGCTGCGCCAGGTGTTCAAGAATGTCGAGGTCTACGAGCCCGAGCTCTACGCCCGCATCCGGTCGGCTGGATCGCTCTGCGTGCGGCGCATCCGGGGATCGGACGCGGCCTCGTCGTCCCACGCCTACGGGCTGGCCGTCGATCTGAACATCGACGGGGTGCTCGACACGCTGGGGGACGGGAAATCCCAGTTGGGGCTGATCCTTCTGTCGGATTTTTTCCAGAAGGAGGGGTGGATCTGGGGCGCGGGCTTCGGCCGCGAGGATTCGATGCATTTCGAGGTGAGCCGCGAGAAGCTCGACCAGTGGCGCAGGCTGGGACAGATCTGACGTTCCGCCCGCCGCGTCGGTCAGGCGGCGCAGAGCCGGTCGCCTGCCACTCCCACCAGCCGGGCGTTGACGATCCGCCCCACCGGCTGGGGATCGGGAAAGGTGACTTCGGCAAACCCCTCCGTCCGCCCCAGCAGCGGCGTCTCCATCAGCACGGGCTGGACCGTCCCGATCTGGGCGGCGAGATGCGCCGCGACCTGTACGGCCCCCACCGCCCGCAGGCGCGCGGCCCGCGCCTTGACCTCCGGCCCCGGCACGGGCGGCATCCGGGCGGCAGGGGTGCCCGCGCGTGGCGAAAACGGGAACACATGGAGCCAGGTGAGCCCACACTCCTCCACCAGCTGCATGGAGTTTTCGAACATTTCCGGGGTCTCGGTGGGGAAGCCCGCGATGATATCCGCACCGAACACCACATCGGGGCGTCTTTCGCGGATCTCCGTGCAGAACCGCACGGCATCGGCCCGCAGGTGGCGGCGCTTCATCCGCTTCAGGATCATGTCGTCCCCAGCCTGGAGCGACAGATGCAGATGCGGCATCAGCCGGGGCGATCCGGCGATGGCCTCGACCAGCTCCGGGTCCGCCTCGACCTGGTCGATCGAGGAGAGCCGCAGCCGCGCAAGCCCCGGCACCAGGCGCAGGATCCGCTGGACCAGCCCGCCCAGCCGTGGCGTCCCGGGCAGGTCCGCGCCCCAGCTAGTCAGGTCGACACCGGTCAGCACGACTTCGGCATAGCCCCGGTCCGAAAGCCTGTGGATCTGCTCCACCACCACCCCGGCGGGCACCGACCGGGACCGGCCCCGGCCATACGGGATGATGCAGAACGTGCAGCGATGGTCGCAGCCGTTCTGGACCTGGACATAGGCGCGCGCCCGCGTGCCGAAGCCGTCGATCAGGTGCCCCGCCGTCTCGGTCGCGGCGAGGATGTCGTCCACCCGGACCCGCTCGGTCGGCCCGATCAGGTCGGGGACGGCGAGACCCGCCCAGGTCTCGGCCCGCATCTTTTCCAGATTGCCGAGCACCAGATCGACCTCCGGCATCGCAGCGAAGGTCTCGGGTTCGGTTTGGGCGGCGCAGCCGGTCACGATCAGCCGGGCCCCGGGATGGGACCGGCGCAGCGCGCGGATCTGCTGGCGGGCCTGGCGCACCGCCTCGGCGGTGACGGCGCAGGTGTTCACGATCACCGCGTCGCCAAGGCCCGCCGCCTGGGCGAGGCCGCGCATCGCCTCGGCCTCGTAGGCGTTCAGGCGGCAGCCGAAATTGGCGATCACGGGCGGGGCGAGGGGGGGTGTCACCCGGGCGTGTCCACAAGCCCGGGCGCAAGCCGACCCTCGAACACCCGCGCCGTGGGCCCGGTCATCCAGACCCCATCGTCGCGCCAGTCGATCCAGAGGCTACCGCCGTCGAGCCGCACCTCGACCGCGCGCCCGGTCAGTCCGCGCAGCGCCGTGACCACGGTGGCCGCGCAGGCACCTGACCCGCAGGCGAGGGTGACCATCCCCCCCCGCTCCCACACCCGCATCCGGATGGTCCGGCGATCGAGGACCTGGACGAATTCGACATTCGTGCGCTGGGGAAAGAGCGGGTGGTGCTCGACCTCCCGCCCCCGGGCGCGCAGGTCCACCGCCTCGGCGTCCTCGACCACGAACACGCAATGGGGATTGCCCATACCCGCCGCCGAGGGGTCGCCTGGCAGCGGCAGGGCCATGGGGTCCATCGGGCCGGAAAGCGGGATTTCGTCCCAGCGCAGCTGCGGCGGCCCCATGTTGACCGACACCTGCCCGTCCCGGGCCACGCAGGCGAGAACACCCTGACCGGTGCGCAGCACCACCCGCTCGGCCCCCGTCTCGTCCATCAGGAGCCGGGCTGCGCAGCGGGTCCCGTTGCCGCAGGCATCGGCGGTCGAGCCGTCGGGGTTCCAGAACCGCAGGCGCGCGGTCACCTCCGCATCCGCCTCGATCAGCACGAGCTGGTCGAACCCCACGCCCCGGTGCCGGTCGCCGATCGCCCGCACGGCGGCTGTCGACAGCGCAACCGCATGGCTGCGCGCGTCGATCACGACGAAATCGTTGCCGAGCCCGTGCATCTTGAGAAAAACGGGCCCCGGCCGGGGCGATGGGTCCATCCGCATGGCGCGCGATATACGCCGCCCCCCCGCCACGCGCCAGTCCCGCCCGCACGGGGCGGGAAAAAACGCTTGACCCCCCCGCATGCCCCCCCTAGACGTGGCGCCGCGCGTGGGGCCCGTAGCTCAGCTGGTAGAGCAACTGACTTTTAATCAGTGGGTCATGGGTTCGAATCCCGTCGGGCTCACCACGGGCGGTGGCACGCCGGGCCAGGGACGGTACGGGCGGGTAGCTCAGCGGTAGAGCAGGTGACTCTTAATCACTTGGCCGAGGGTTCGATTCCCTCCTCGCCCACCAAACAAATCAACGGGTTGGAGCGGTTGCGGCCGGAAGTGTCGTTCCGGGTCGATGCCGGTGGCATCGCTGAGCCCGTGTCAACCTGCCTCGGTCACTCCACCAACTCCGCTCGGCGTCGTGCGCACCCGATAGCTTTGCGTGATCGCACGACACCAATTGTTGCGCGTCGCGGAAGGCGGGCTTGTCGAGCATCGTCGGCGCGCGCGTTGGACAACGGGGGCGCGATGTCCGACACCGAGCCGCGGCCCCACTGTGGGATCAGGCGCCATCGGGCGACATCGCCGTGCCCGCGTTTTCCCCCGAACATCTGGCGGTCCCGAAATCCATCGAGACGAACTGACGGACCAGCATGGTTGATTGTCGCATTAAATATGGTGCACCCGGAGCGATTCGAACGCCCGGCCCTCAGATTCGTAGTCTGATGCTCTATCCAGCTGAGCTACGGGTGCGCCGCTGGCTATCTAGCGGCGGGGTTTGCGGGATGCAAGGGTGAATGCGCGGGCCGGGCGCGGGTGGGGTGGGGCAGGGTGAGGCGGAACCGGGTCCCCGTCGTGGACGTCTCGGCGACCTCGAGCCGTCCGCCGTGGCCGCGCACAAGCTCGGCGGCGATGGCGAGGCCGAGGCCGCTTCCCCCCGGGCGCACGCTGCCGAGAAAGGGCTTGAAGAGGTGGTCGAGCACCTTGGTGGGCAGGCCGGGCCCGGTATCGCGGACCTCGATATGCATCTCGGTCCCGTTAAGGGTTGCGGCCACCGCGATCTCGCCCCCCTGGCCCGTGCCCTCGATGGCCTGGCGGGCGTTGCGGATCAGGTTGCTCAGGACGCGAAAGAGCTGCTCGGGGTCGGCCTCGACCATAAGCTCGGGCGGCACGGCATTGACCAGCCGCAGGCCGGGCCCCGCGCCGAGCGCCTCGCCCTCCAGCAGGTCCTCGACGAGCGCGTGCAGCGCGACACGGCGCCGCTCGGGCTGGGGCTCCTCGCTGCGGCCGAAATCGAGCGTGCGCTGGCAGAGACGGATCGCCCGGTCGAGCGAGGCGACGAGCTTCGGCGCCACGCGCTTGACCCCCGGATCGCGGCTCGCGTCGATGCGATCGACCAGGAGCTGGGCGGTGGTCAGGATGTTGCGCAGGTCGTGGCTGATCCGTGCGACCGCACCGCCGAGGGCGGCGAGGCGGTCCTTCTGCCGCAATGCGGTGATCAGGTTTTCCTGCATCGCCCGCAGCGCCGCCTCGGCCGCCATGATCTCGCGCGCCGAGGATGACGGGGCGATCACCCGGGCCGGGTCCTCGGGGTTGGCCTGGAAATGGGTCATGTTGGCCGCCACCCGGGTGATCGGCCGGGTGATGAAGCGTCGCACCGCCAGAAAGAGCAGCGCCGCGGCCAGGACCGAGATCGCGACGCTGATCAGCAGGATGCGCTCGCCATAGGCACGAAGGGCGGTGCGCAGCGGCTCCTCCCACAGCATGATCTCGATCACCATGCCGCCGCCCTGGATCGGGGGCCCGATCACCCGGATCAGCCGGTCCTCGGTCCGCAGAAGACACCGGACCGCATCGACGATCGCGCCGAGCGGGCGCATGTCGCGCAGGTCGAAGCTTTGCTCGACCGTGTGGGCCATGGGCGAGCTCAGCACCAGTTCACGCCGCTGATCGCGCTGAAGCACGATGTTGAGCACGCCGGCATTCGACAGCAGCTCCGCCTCCAGCGCCGGTTCGACCATGTCATCGGGCGTGGCGAGCAGGGCCAGCGAGGCGATCTGCGCGCGTTCCAGCCGTTCGCGGAGGTAATCCTCGCGAAACCTGGCCACCGAGGGAAAGAAGATCAGCACCTCGGCCAGCATCACGAAGATGATGGTCAGGGCGAGAAACCGCCCCGACAGGGTATTCCACACGGTTCTTGTCCTGCGGCTGTCCCGGCCGCGGGCCAGTCGCCCGCAAAGACGAGTTTACGAGGGTGGGGTGGGCGCGGCAAGGGCAGGCGGTTCGGCCGGGCGGCGGGGGCCGGTCATGGACCCGCCGGGGTTACTGCGTGCGTTCCCGGGCGCGCTGCTGGCCCCCCGCAAAATCCCGCCCCTCGGCCATCCAGGCGCGATATGCGGTCAGGAGGCCGACCTCGCGCGCGATCAGGTATTCCCCGGTCGGGCTGACCGCGCCACCGAGGCGCGCGGCCCCCGCCACGCGGCTGAGATCGGGCGCCCGGATCGGCATCGCCCTGGGGTCGGGGTTCGCGCCGTAGATCCGTTCCATGTTTATGGCGATGATCAGCGACTTGAACGCCACGAGGCGGTCGAGATAGGCGATCGCCGCCGCCGCGGTGGCAGGACCCGCGGGGTCGCCGGGATCGAGGCTGCGGATCGCCGCGACACAGGATTCAGCGAGGTGGACCACAAGCTCGGACCGCGGCCCGCGCGGCTTGAACATCGCGCGGTTCACGTAATGCCGACAGGCCCGCGCGTGGTCGGTGGTGATCTCGGGCAGCGGGGGGGATGCGGCCGCTGCACTAGCGGCGGTGGCCAGGAGGATCGTCAGAACAACCGCGCGCACTGTCATAATTCTGTAATGTAGCACAGGTTTTTCGATGGCCCTAGCGGTCCGCGCCACGGAGTGGATCGATTTCGCTGCAAATGCCTAGATGTAGGACAGCAGGCGCACGACCTGCCTGACGATCGGGCTCTGGAAAAGCCGCGGCACGTAGTACTGACCCGCTGCGCGCTTGCCGATCTCTGCCCGCGTCGGGTAGGCGACGATCTGCCCCGCGAGCGCTCCGAT
>JANNOT010000224.1:0-4649 GCA_031399375.1 Paraoceanicella sp. | reverse complement strand
TCCACCGACCCTGCATCGGCCACGTAATGGCCGAAGAGGATGTTCATCAGCGTGGTCTTGCCCGCCCCGTTCTCGCCCAGCAGTGCCACGACCTCGCCGCGGTGCAGCGTCAGGTCGATCCCGTCATTGGCCGCGAGGTGGCCGAACCGCTTCGTGATGCCATCGAGGCGAAGGACGACCTCAGCCCCGGACCCCGCGCTCACGATGCCTTGGGCTCGCCGTCGTCGATGGCGACGGTGTACGCCCCCGCCCGGATCGCCGCCTCACGCTCGGCGACGAGGGTCAGCGCTGCCTCCGGCACCTTGCCCGCGAAGGTGCCAAGCGGGGCGAGCGAGCAGCCGCCCGCCTTCATGAACGAATAGACGCCGTAATTGTCGGCCGCGAACGTCCCGGCCCGCACGGCCGCCAGGGCCGCGTCCAGCGTCGGCTGGAAATGCCACAACGCCGAGGCGACGACGGTGTCGGGGTAGTCGGCCTGCGTGTCGATCACGTTGCCGATGGCGAGGATCCCCCGCTCCTTCGCCGCGTCCGCCACGCCGAAACGCTCGGCATAGAGCAGGTCGGCCCCCGCCTCGATCATGGCAAAGGCGGTCTCCTTGGCCTTGGGCGGATCGAACCACGATCCGATGAAGCTGACCTGGAAGGTCGCGTCGGGCTTCGTCTCCCGCACCCCGGCCATGAACGCGTTCATCAGCCGGTTCACCTCGGGGATCGGGAACCCGCCGACCATGCCGATGCTGCCCCGGCTCATCGCACCTGCGATGATGCCGGTCAGGTAGGACGCATCCTGGATGTAGTTGTCGAACACCGCGAGGTTGGATAGCGCGGGATCGTGCAGGAAGGACGAGCCCATGAGGAACGCGACATCGGGATAGTCCGCCGCGACCTCCCGCGCCTCCTGCTCCACCCCGAAGATCTCGCCCAGGATCAGGGTGGCCCCGCCCTCGGCATAGTCGCGCATCACGCGGGGGTAGTCGGTGTTGGCCACGTTCTCGGTAAAGCTGTAGTCCACCGATCCTGCCGCCTTCGCCGCCTCGGCCGCGGTGTGGATGCGGCTGACCCATTGCTGCTCCACCGGCACGGTGTAGATCCCGGCGATCTTCACCGGCGCCTGGGCGCGCAGCGCACCCGTGGGCAGCACGGCGCCCAGGGCCGCGGCCCCCGCCATCACGTCGCGCCGGGTCATCCGCAGCATCGGTCGTCCTATCATCCCCGTCTCTCCCCTGTCCGCCCCCCGCAGGGCATGCCCCGCGATTCGCCTGCGCAAGCCTGCACCAGGGCCGGGCGATCAGGCCAGAGCGATGGCGCGGATTTCCGCACTCCGCCACGCGATGCGCGTCCTGCGGGCAGGGGTGCGGCGCGGCGCGACGACGGCGCGCAGGGTGGGCCGATGCGGCCCATGGCCTGGGGCGCGCGATTGCGGTAGGTCGTCGTGCAGCGGGTCCCGGCCGTCACCGGGGCCCCGTCCAGCCGGAGAGCGCCCATGATCCGATCGCTTCTGCTCGCTGCGGGCCTCGTCGCCGGTCCGCTGGGCGCGGCCGCCCAGGACCTCGCCGTGACCGGGGCCTACATCCTGTCGTCCAACCCACGCACCGGGGCGGCGTTCATGACCATCACCAATCCCGGCCCGTCCGAGGTCCGGATCCTCGCCGCCCGCAGCCCCGCGGCACGCACTGTCGAGCTCCATGCCAGCACGCTCGCCGACGGGATCGCGCGCATGCGCCCGGTCGAGGGCGGGATCGCGGTCCCGGCCGGGGGGAGCATCGCCCTGGAGCGCGGCGGGCTCCACCTGATGATGATGGGCCTGACGGCGCCGCTCGCACCCGGCGACCGGGTGCCCCTGACGCTCGTGACCGATGGCGGCGGGGACATCGTTCTCGACATCACGGTCGGCACCGACGGCGCACCCGCCGATCCCGCGGCGGGCGCCCATGGCGGGCATCACGGGGCGACCCAGCCCTAAGGCCGCCCGGGAAGGCCGGCGGGCGCCATCGTCGGCCGTCTCGCGACACAAGCGCCGACAGGACCCGTTTCGGGTGGTGGGCCAGGTCCGACGGACCCATTCTGCGCCAGGCCGCGCGGAGCCGTCGGGACGAGCGGCGTGACCGGAGGATCGGAGCCGTCGCATGCCCCTGCTGAACGATCGGGCGGTCGCCCCGACCCGCCGATCGAATGCCGACCTATTCGACCGCGCCGCCCGCCGCCACCCAGTCCTTGAAGGCACCGAGGTTCAGGACCCGCGGGAACCCCATGTCCTGGAGCGTCTTGCCCGCGAGCGCCGATCGACCGCCCGACGCGCAATAGACGATCACCGCCTTGGTCCGGTCCAGCCGTGGCTCGAAATAGGGGGTCGCGGGATCGGCGCGGAATTCGAGCATCCCGCGCGAGACATGCACGGACCCGGCGGCCCGGCCCCCGGTCGCAAGCTCGGGCGCGTCGCGCACATCGACCAGCACCGCGTCGCCCCGCGCGATCATCGCCTGCGCTTCGGCGGGCGTGATCCGGGGAACGTCGGCATTGGCGCGGTCGATCAAATCCTTTACGGCCATGGGCATCGCGGTATCCTCCTGACTGATGCGGCCGGTCGGCCGGTCGGGCATGTTAACCTTCGGCGCGGTCCCCGGCCATGGCCGGGCGCACGGAGGCCGCGGCGGACACCTGCGGCCGGGCGGGCGAGAGGGCCGCGGGCGTGACCCCTTCGGCGGCGATGTCGTCCGGCAGGGGCTCGCCCAGGACCAGCGCCGCGGCGGCGCGGGCGAGGGCGGGGGCACTCTGGATGCCGTAGCCCCCCTGGCCCGCGAGCCAGAAGAACCCCGGCGCCCCGGGGGCGAAGCCTGCCACGGGGGTCCTGTCGGCCACGAAGCTGCGCAGCCCCGCCCAGCGGTGGCGGATCCGGCGGACGGACAGGGCGAAGGCGGTCTCGATCCGGTCCACCCCCTCGGCCACGTCGATCTCCTCGGCCTGGGCGTCGCAGGGCGGCGAGGGGGTCTCGTCGGCGGGCGAGAGGAGGAGGCGCCCCGCATCGGGCTTGAGGTAGAACCTCTCCTCCACATCGATCGCCATGGGCCAGCGGGCGGGATCGGCAGGGGCATCGACAATGGCCGCCGTCCGCCGCCTGGGGACCAGCCCGACGGTCGGCACACCCGCAAGCGTGGCCAGGATGTCGGCCCAGGCCCCCGCGGCATTGACGATGATGCCCGCCCGGATCCCGCCCCCGGCCCACGCGACGCGCCAGCCGCCGCCGTCGGGGGACAGCACCTCGACCCCCGCACCGGTGCGCAGCACCCCCCCCGCGGCGCGGAACGCCACGAGATAACCCTGGTGCAGCGCCGCCACGTCGATGTCCTGCGCCGCGGCATCGAAGAGTGCCGCCGCCGCATAGCCCGGCCGCAGAAGCGGATGGGACGCCTGCGGATCGACCCGGGCCAGCGCGCCGCCCTGCGCGTCCTCGAGCGCCTCGAGCGCCGGGATCTGGTCCGCCCGCGCGATGAAGAGCGCGCCCCGCGGGGTCAGGATCGGATGACCGGCAAAGCCCGGCGGCGGCGTCGCGAAGAACCCGGCCGAGGCGCGGGTCAGCGCCCGGATCGCGGGTGGGCCGTAGCTCGGCGCATAAAGCGCGGCAGACCGCCCCGTGGTGTGGTAGCCCGGCATCGCCTCGCGCTCGAGCAGGACCACGCGGGCACGGGGCGCCAGCACGGCCGCGACCGAGGCGCCCGCGATCCCCGCACCGATGACGGCGATGTCATAGGTATCCGCCGGGGTGCTCAGATCCGTGCCCCGGTGCCAGCATCGAAAAGATGCACGTAGCCGGGATCGGGCTGGAGCCAGACCGCCTGGCCGGGCTGGAACTCCCGCCGCTCGCGCACCAGGGCCACGACGGCGACCGGGCCGAGGGCGAGGAACACCAGCGTCTCGGGTCCGGTTGGCTCCACCACGGTCACGGTGGCCGGCAGCGCCCCCGGGGCCGGGCCGCCCAGCACGCCCAGATGCTCGGGCCGGATGCCGTAGCCGACGGCGCGCCCGGGGGCGAGCGCGACCGCGCAGGGCAGCCTCAGGTCCCCGGCCCGCACCCCGCTCCCCTCCGCGATCCCCTCGATCAGGTTCATTGCGGGCGAGCCGATGAAGGTCGCGACAAAGCGGTTGGCGGGCCGGTCGTAGAGATCGAGCGGCGTGCCCACCTGTTCCACCCGTCCTGCGTTCATCACCACGATCCGGTCGGCCATCGTCATCGCCTCGACCTGGTCATGGGTCACGAACACCGTGGTGGTGCGCAGGCGCTGGTGCAGGGCTTTGATCTCGGTCCGCATCTGCACCCGCAGCTTGGCGTCGAGATTCGACAGCGGCTCGTCGAAAAGAAACACCTGCGGGTCGCGCACGATGGCCCGCCCCATGGCGACGCGCTGGCGCTGGCCGCCCGAGAGCTGCTTGGGGTAGCGCCCCAGATAGGGGGTCAGGCCCAGGATGTCGGCCGCCCGTGCCACCCGCGCCGCAACCTCTGCCCGGTCGATGCTCTTGAGCTTCAGGGCAAAGGCCATGTTGGCCCCGACGGTCATGTGGGGGTAGAGCGCGTAGTTCTGGAACACCATCGCGATGTCGCGGTCCTTGGGCGCCATGGTGTTGACCACCCGGCCCCCGATCGAGATCTCGCC
>JANNOT010000211.1:0-5626 GCA_031399375.1 Paraoceanicella sp. | reverse complement strand
CCGGATCGCGGTGATGACGCCCGAGGGGCGGTTCGGCCATGCGCCGGTCGAGGGGGACCGGCTGCTCCTGATCGGGGCAGGCTCGGGGATCACCCCGCTCCTCGCGCTCGCCCGCGCGGCGCTGGAGACGACGGCGACGGCGACGGTCACGCTGATCTATGGCAACCGGGAAACCGCCTCGATCATGTTCCGCGACCGGCTCGACGACCTCAAGGACCGGTTTCTCACCCGTTTTCGCCTCGTCCACGTGCTGAGCCGCGAGGGGCAGGATGTCCCCCTGCTGGCCGGCCGGATCGATGCGGAAAAGCTGCGCGCACTTGCCGTCGCGGGGCTGATCGACCCCGCCGGGGAAACCGGCGCGTTCCTCTGCGGACCGGGCGCGATGATCGACACGGCCCGCGCGGCGCTGGTGGCCCTGGGGTTGCCCGGGGACCGGGTCCATGCGGAACACTTCACCCCGTCCTCGCCCCCGCACCTGAACGCCCCCCGGCCGCGCGCACGGCCGGAGGCGGCGGGGGCGGTGATCGAGACCATCCTCGACGGCACCCGGCGCCGGTTCCGCGTGACCGACGGTGCGGACAGCGTGCTCGCGGCCGCGACCCGGGCGGGGATCGAGCTTCCCTTCTCCTGCGCCGGGGGCATGTGCTGCACCTGTCGCTGCCGCATCGTCGAGGGCGGCGCAGAGATGGCGGTGAACTATTCGCTCCAGCCGTGGGAGATCGCCCAGGGCTTCACGCTCGCCTGCCAGGCGCGGCCGACCGGAGCGCATCTCGTGCTCGATTTCGATGCGGCCTGACCCGCCGGTCTAGACCCGCTCGATGGCGAGCGCGATCCCCTGCCCGCCCCCGATGCACATGGTGCAGAGCGCGCGGTGCCCCCCGGTCCGCTCCAGCTCGTGAAGCGCCTTGACCAGGATGATCGCCCCCGTCGCGCCGACGGGGTGGCCGAGTGCGATGGCCCCCCCGTTGGGATTGACCCGCGCCGGATCGAACCCCAGCGCGCGAGAGACGGCGCAGGCCTGGGCGGCGAAGGCCTCGTTGCTCTCGATCACGTCGAAATCGGCCGCGGTCAGCCCGAGCGTTTCCAGCAGCCGCGTTACGGCGGGCACCGGGCCGATCCCCATGACCGACGGGTCCACCCCGGCATGGGCGTAGCCGATGATCCGCGCGCGGGGCGCCACGCCATGGGCCGCCGCCGCGTCGGCCGACATCAGGACCAGCGCCGCCGCGCCGTCGTTGATGCCGGACGCATTGCCCGCCGTCACGGTCCCGTCCTTCTTGAACGCGGGGCGCAGGGCGGCGAGGCTCTGGACCGTCGTCGCCCCCTTCACATGCTCGTCAGTGGCGAACGCGACCGTGTCGCGGCCGCGCCGGACGAGAACCGACAGGATCTGGCTGTCGAACCGCCCGCCCGCGATGGCCGCGGCGGCGCGCCGCTGGCTTTCTGCGGCAAAGGCGTCCTGGGTCGCCCGGTCGATCTGGTGCGCTATGGCCACGTTTTCCGCCGTCATCCCCATGTGCCCCGCGCCGAACGGGTCGGTCAGCGCACCCAGCATCATGTCGGTCAGGTGGGTGTCGCCCATCTTGGTTCCCGCCCGCCCCTGGTTGGTGGCATGGGGTCCGCGCGACATCACCTCCGCCCCGCCCGCAACCACGATCTCGGCGTCCCCCAGCGCGATCATCTGGGTGGCCGAGATCACGGCCTGCAGTCCCGACCCGCAGAGCCGGTTGAGCGTGAGTGCCGGAACCTCGTGCGGGATCCCCGCCCCCACGGCTGCGACGCGGGCCAGGTACATGTCCCTCGGCTCGGTGTTGATGACATGGCCGAACACGACATGCCCCACCGCCTCGGGGGGGACCCCGGCGCGGGCCAGCGCCTCGGCGGCGACCTTTGCCCCAAGCTCGGTCGGCGCGGTTGCGGCGAGCGCGCCGCCGAAGGTTCCGATGGCGGTGCGCACGCCCGCGGCGATCACGATGTCGCGGATCATTCCAGCTCTCCTCAGGCGGCGCGGGCGAGCCCGGCCTGCCCCCCCGCCAGCACCATGCCGGCAAGGTCGATGGCGGGCCTGCGCCCGGCGATCAGGTCCGCCGCGATGCGCGCCGAGCCGCAGGACATGGTCCAGCCGATATGCCCGTGCCCGGTGTTGAACCATGCATTGGCATAGCGCGCGCGCCCGAAGATCGGCGTCCCCTCGGGCGTCATCGGGCGCAGGCCCGCCCAGTAGCTTGGCCGGGCATAATCGGCGGCGTCGGGAAAAAGGTCGCGGATCGATGCCAGCATGTGGGTAAAGTCCCGCGGCGCGTGGGATTTGTCGAACCCCGCGAACTCCGCTGTCGCGGTCACGCGCAGCCGGTCGCCGAACCGCGCATAGGCGGTCAGGTTGTCCTCGTCCACCCCGCCGAACCGGGGGATGTCGTTGCGCCCCTCGGTCGGCAGGGTGACGGAGTACCCCTTGACCGGATAGATCGGCAGGCGAGCGCCGAGGGCACGTCCCAGCGCAGGGCTGAACACGCCGAGGCAGAGGATCAGCGCATCCACCGGCACCGGACCCTGGGCCGTGCGAACGGCAGCGACGCGGTCGCCCTCCGTCTCAAAACCGGTGATCTCGGTCCCGTAACGGAACGCGACGCCGAAGCGTTCGGCGATGTGGTCGGCGAGCGCGCGGGTAAACACCCGAGCATCCCCGCTTTCGTCCGAGGGGCAGAAGAGCGCCCCGGCAAGCCGGTCCTTTGCGCCTGCCAGGGCGGGGTCGAGCCGCGCCGCCTCGGCCGCGTCGATCGCCCGGATCTCAAGCCCTTCGGCCCGCAGGATCGCCGCGTTGGCCGCCCCGCGCTCGAACGAGGCGGCGGAGCGGTAGAGATACATCAGCCCGCCCTCGACCCGGTGATGGTCGATGCCCGTCTCGGCCAGCACGCGGTCGAGCTCGCCCTGGGAATAGATGCAGAGCCGGACCTTGCGCTGTGTGTTCACCCGCGCGGCTTCGGCCGTGCAGTTGCGCAGGAAGGCCCAGGACCAGGCCCAGAGGCGGGGATCGAGACGGGGGCGGAACCGCAGCGCCGCCCGGTCGTCCCAGAGCGATCGCAGAAGGATCCGCGGCGCCCGCGGCGAGGCCCAGGTATAGGCATGGCCCGGCGCGACCAGCCCTGCATTGGCAAAGGACGTCTCGTCCGCCGCACCGGGCAGGCGATCGATCACCGTGACCGCATGGCCGTCCTGCGCCAGGGCGTGGGCGGTCGTGACGCCGATCACCCCAGCCCCCAGAACCGCGATGCGCATGGCCGCTCCTCCCCCCGATGCCGCAGGATAGGACGGGCGGGCCGTCACCACAACCTTGCGCGGCACGCGTGCCGGGCGCTACCCTCGGGGGGTCAGGACAGGGGGTGGGCATGCTCTACGACCGGATCGCGATGGACACGGACGGCGGCCTCGGCGCGCGCGCCCGGCTGGGGCTCATCGTCCTGCGGACCGACCAGACGGTGGAGCACGAGGGGCGGCAGGTCATGGCCGCGCTCGACGGCGTCGCGCTCTATCACGCGCGCATCGACAACGACTTCACCATTACGCCCGAGACGCTGATGGCGATGAAGCCGCGCATCCCCGCGGCAGCGGCACTGCTGCCCGCGGCATGGGCGTTTTCGGCCGTGGGTTTTGCCTGCACGTCGGGCGCCACGGTGATCGGCGACGGGCCGATCGCAGAGGCGGTGGGGGCGGTCCATCCCGCTGCCGCCGTCACGAACCCCATGGCGGCTGCCGTCGCTGCCTTCGACACGCTCGGCATCAAACGGGTCGGGGTCGTCACCCCCTATGCCCCGGCGGTCAATGCCGCCATCGCGGCGGAACTCGCGCGCCGAGGGCTCGAGGTGCCCGCCCTCGTGTCGTTCGAGGAACCTGACGACAACATTGTCGCCCGCATCACCCCCGCGGCCATCGCCCGTGCGGTGGAGCGGGTGGCGGGCATGCCGGGGGTCGAGGGGGTGTTCGTGTCCTGCACCTCGATCCGGACCGTCGCCCATGCCGCGGGGCTCGAGGCGCGGGTGGGCAAGCCCGTCACCGCCTCGAACCACGCGCTCTACTGGCACATGCTGCGCTGTGCGGGGATCGCCGATGCCCTGCCCCAGTTCGGCGCGCTCTACGGCCTGCCGCTCGCCACGCGCGCGGCGGCCTAGAGGCCGAAGCGTGGAACCGGGACCTGCACGGCCTGCACGCTCGGGCGCGCGGCGACCCCGTCGGTGTAGGCTTCGAGCGCCGGATAGGCCGCGAGGGTCCGCCGCCCGGTGCCGCTCATCGCCATGGTCATCAGGAACGAGCCGATGAGCGCGTCGGCCGTGGTGAAGCGGTCCCCGAACAGGAAGCGTCCCCCGATCTCGCCGGCGAGAAAGCCGAGCCCCGGGCGCACCGCCTCGGCCGCGGCGTCGATGGCCACCGGGTCCGGCGTGCCCCCGTTCTCGCGCACGTAGACATCCCCGAAGAATACCCCCATCACGCCCGTGGGATACACATGGTGCATGGCCGCCAGCATCAGCATGTCCGCCCGCGCCCGCGCCGCCGCGCCCTCGGGCTGGAGCGACGGGCCGGGGAACATTTCGTCGACATAGCGCAGGATCGCCGGGGTCTCGATCAGCCGGACCCCGTCATGGACCAGGACGGGGATCTTGCCGAAGGGGCTGATGGCGCGCACATCCGGCGTGCCCATGTCGCCGGGTGCGAGGGGGATGTGGGCGTAGTCCACCCCCTTCTCGGCCAGCGCGATTCGCGCGGCGCGGAGGTAGGGGCTGAAAGCCCAGCCATGCAGGGTGACGGTCATGCTTCGCTCTCCAGATCGATAGGGGGCCGCGCCCGCCGCGGCCCCGGGGGTCAAGCGGGGCCGCGCCCTGCGCAGTCCCGCGGGGGATGGGGGGTCAGCGGTCGTAGGGCTGCGCCGCCACGGCCTCGAACGGCGCGGGCAGGCCGGTGATGCCGAGCTGGATTAGCGCCCGCGGCCAGTCGAACTGGTCCCAGTGCTCGTAGAGCTGCCCGTCGCGCACCGACCAGACGTCGATCACGTCGAACTCGACCTTCTGGCCCCGGGGCGCGATCCCGAGGAACCCCTCGCCCGTCAGCGTCCCGGTCCAGGTCCAGCGGGTCACCACCCGGTCCTGGGTCGCGAACACGTCGTGGAGCGTGAAGCGCGCATCGGGCATCGCCTGGTAGATCACCGGGATGAAGTCGATGAGCCCCTGCCGCCCCTCGGGCACCAGCGGGTTGTGCTGGATGTAGTCGGTCGCGACGATGCGGTTCAGGATGGCGACCCGGCCTTCCTGGTCGCGAGTGTTCAGCAACACCTCGGAAAACGTCCGGCCGAGCCAGGTGTTGTATTCGACCGTGCCGATGGCGGCGGTCGTCTCCTGGAACGTCTCGGCCTGGAGCGGGGCAGCAAGGATCAGGCCCGCGACCAGCGCGCGGGTGAGGGTGGAGAGCATGGCGGTGGTCCCTATGGCTGACGTGCGGTCTGCACAGGTCAGGATATAGATGATCGCTCGATCAATATCAATCCCCTTGAAGACGGATCGCCCGATCGCCAGAGTCCGCCCATGGCACGACCCCGGGAATACGACCTCGACGCTGTGATCCAGCAGGCCATGGCGGT
>JANNOT010000205.1:0-20999 GCA_031399375.1 Paraoceanicella sp. | reverse complement strand
GACGCGGTGTTCGACAGCGCGCTGCAGGAGACGGCGCAGCGCCTGCTGCCGCTGGCGGTGGTGGACATCGTCGGGCGCGAGGACGATGGCGTGACGCAGCGTGTAGCGCCGATCCGCGCGCACGAGGAGCTGTTGACCTATGTCGTCCGCGACGCCGCCGGGCGCATCCTGCTGCAGTCGCACGCCGCCGACCTGTCCGTTTTCCCGGCATGGGACGGGACGGGCTTTCGTCAGTCGCCTACGCACAGGCTCTACAACGAGGATGCGCTGCAGGAGACGATCCGGATCACGGTCGCCGAGCCGCTCGACCAGCGCGCGAGGGTCGCGCGCGAGATCCAGATGGGCCTCGGGCTGCCGCTGCTGGTCGTGGTTCCGGCGGCGCTGCTGGTCATCGCGCTCGTCATTCGGGCCAACCTCGCGCCCATGCGCCGCTTCCGCGACCGGCTCGCCGCCCGGAGCGCGCGGGACCTGTCGCCGGTTCCCGCGAACGACATGCCGCCGGAGATCGCGCCGGTCGCTGCGACCCTGAACACGCTGCTCGACCAACTGAACATGGCCTTCGACGCGGAGCGCAGCTTCGCCGCCAACGCGGCGCACGAGTTGCGCACCCCGCTCGCCGGGGCCATCGCGCAGGCGCAGCGCCTGCAGTCCGAGACCGGCGATCCTGCCGCCGGTGCGCGCGCGGCCGAGATCGAGGCCACCCTCAAGCGCCTCACGCGGCTCTCCGAACGCCTCATGCAGCTTGCCCGCGCCGAGGGCGGGCGGCTTCGCGCCGACGCGCCGGCCGACCTGCGCCCGGTCCTGCGGATCGTGAGCGACGAGATCGCGCGCTCGGTCGCGGCGGGGCGGCTCGTTCTCCACATGCCCGATGCGCCGGTGATGTCCGACCTCGACCCCGACGCGCTGGCGATCCTCGCCCGCAACCTGATCGACAATGCGCTGCGCCATGGAAGTGCGGACGCGCCGGTCGATGTGCGCCTTGCGCCGGATGGCCGGCTGTCGGTCGCCAACGATGGCCCGGTGATCCCCCCCGACCAATTGGCGCGCCTCACCCAACGCTTCGTGCGCGGCGGCGCGAACGAGGGCAGTGGCCTCGGACTGGCCATCGTCGCGGCGATCGCGCGCCGGGTGGACGCGCCGCTGGAGCTGCGCTCGCCAAGACCGGGCTCGGAGCGAGGCCTCGTGGCGACGGTCCGCCTGCCCACCGCCGGCAGATAGCGGCTCATCGTGCGGGGCCGCGTGCTTTCGCCCCGCCCGATCGGCATGCGCCCATCGGGTTTGCCGTCAGACGGCCTGCTTCTCTCCGGCGACGCGGGACCTGCCGAGCATGACCATGGCGATGCTGGCCGCCACGATGAGGGCAAGCGTCAGGTTGGGCACGTAGAAGGACGAGTAGATCTCCCACCCGAGGAACCGCAGAACCTGCCCTACCTCGGTATAGTTGCCGACAAGAAGCCCTCCGAGCGTGGCGGTGATTCCGACGAACACCACGCTAATCCCCGCAAGGCCCGCCATCATCCAAGGGTTCCGCCCCCACCAGATGACGGCGCCGTGGCGCATCCGGAGCATCGTCAGCCGGGCGAAACACGCCGAGGACCAGCTCGCAGCAGCACGTGGTTGCGTCCCGTCGGCGTGGCGCTGAGCGTCTCCCACGGCCACACGTTGAGACCGAGCACCGCCCGGACTTCCTGACCGCTCGACGGCAAAAAAGGTTCGCATCCCCGTCTGAGCCGTGCCGGGGAGCCAAAGGCAGGAGTCGCGACCCTTTGCCCTGTGCGGCCGCCGTTGAGGGTGCTCCATCCGCTCGCGCGAACGACCCTCTACCGGGGTCCGGCCGAGGCCCCACGACCGGCCGGAACCGGGAGGATTGAGCCGGGAGCAGATCGAGATCAGCGCCCCTTCTTGCCTAACCACAGCACAGGTCTCCGCTCAGCCTGTTCCGGTCATGCACCACGCGCCGGCAGCATCTTCAGGACCTGGTCAAGCGCCGCGACATGCTCAGGCCTAAGCTCCACGTCGAGCGGCACGAACACCCGCGCCTGGTACTGGATGATCTCGACGAAGCAGCCCGCAACCTTCAGGTCCCGGACCATGGTCGCCGTCGCGCCTTCGACCTCGCAGCGTTGGCGTCCGCCGACAAGGCGCCGACGCAGCCGCACGCCGTGCATGAGCTCGACCGTGCGGTTTTTAATCATCACCTCGCGGGCGACGGAGGCCGGGCTGTCGGGGTCGAGCGGCTGCAGCGCGCCCGCGAGGTCGCCGAGCTGGTCTAGGCCGACGATGCGGCCAATCAGGCGCTGGCCGCAGTCGGTGATCAGCCGCCGGATCATCGGCTCGTCCTTCGGCAGATGCTTCCAGACCGGCAGGATCAGGCCCGAGACCAGCGCCAGCTCCTCAGTCTCCACCTCCGGCAGCGCGGCGACGGCGGCGGCGTCCCAGAGCGCTTTGAACCGCTCCGGCGCGCAGGGCTCCCAGGCGGTCTCGGCGAAGGCCGCGCGCGTCATCACCTCGCGGCCGCGCGGGCGGATCAGCCGCAGCTGCGGGGTGATGGCGCCGTCGTCGCCATAGTGCGAGGCGTAGGGCGTGGCGAAGGCGACGCCGCCGGAGCGGGCGTTGACGAGGAGCGCCGCCTCCTCGCCCCAGCGCGCGCGCATCGCCGCGAAGTCCGGCCGGTCGAGCCGCGTGCTGACCGCGAGCCGCCAGGCGAGCGTCTCCGCGCCGGTTGCCGGACAGGTCCGCAACACCTGCCGGTCGAGCACGGCGATGCTGTCGGCCACGAGATGCTCGGCGCCGAGGTCGAGCCGGCCGGCCTTCTCGGCCGCCGCGACCCGGCCGGCGATGATCTCGGCGAACTCCTCGAAGATCGCGTTCTGCGCGGCGATCCGCAGCGCGAGGATGCGGTTCATGAAGCGGGTGATCGGCGGCAGGTCCTCCAGCAGCGCGCCGTCCTCGGCCACGAGGCGCAGACCGGTGGTCGCCTCGAAGTCCTCCAGCGTCACCGAGGTCGCCGTGCCGTTGACGATGGCGGCGTAGAACGCGCGGAGGGCGCTGCGGGCGAGGTCGCTCTCCAGGTTGTCCTCGGGGCGGAACAGGTTCTGCCCGCCGGTCTTCGCCGCGCCCTTGGTCAGCGCCCCCAAGGAATCTAGCCGGCGCGAGATGGTGGAGATGAATCGCTTCTCGCCCTTCACGTCCGTCGTCACCGGCACGAACAGCGGCGCGCTCGACTGGTTGGAACGATGTGTGCGGCCGAGCCCCTGGATGGCGACGTCGGCGCGCCAGCCGGCCTCCAGCAGGTAGTGCACGCGCCGCGCGCCGTTCGCGGCGCCGCGGTCGGCGTGGTAGCTGCGCCCGGTGCCGCCCGCCTCGCTGAACACCAGGATGCGCTTGGCCCCGGCCATGAACGCGGTCGTCTCGGCCGTGTTGGCCGAGGCCGCTCGGCGCTCGACGCGCAGGCGGGGCGCGCCGCCGGCGTCTGTCGTGCGCACGATCCGCCGGGTGCGGCCCGTCGCCTCCGCCACCGCGTCCGTTCCGAAGCGCCAGACGATCTGGTCGAGCGCGGTCTGGACGGGCGCGAGCAGGCAGAGGCTCTCGACCATGGCATCGCGCATCGCCATCGCCTCGCGGCTCTTGACGGCGCGGCCGTCCGCGTCGCGGACGATCTCGGTGTAGAGGTTCCCGTTCTCGTCCTCGCAGGTCCGACGCAGCTCGGTGGGGAAGGCCGCCTGCAGATACTCGAGCACGTACTCGCGCGGCGTGAGGTCGATCGCGAGATCCTCGCGCTCGGCTTCGTCCATCCCGTCTAGCCGCCGGTCTAGTAGCGCCTCGCCGGTCGAGACGATCTGGATCACGACGCTCAAGCCTTGGGCCAACCGCCGCTCTGCGTCGGCGAGCATGGCGGGCGTCTTCAGCCCGGTCAGCAGGTGGTTGAAGAAGCGCTGCTTGACGCTTTCGAAGCGGCTGAGCGCCGCCGCGCGCGCCTGCGCGTCCTGCACCACGCCGTCGCGCGTGAGCCCTGTCGCCTCCATGGCGCGGGCGAGGTTGGCGTGGATGATCTGGAACGCGTCCGCATAGGCGTCGTAAAGCGCGACCTGCTGGGGCGTCAGCGCGTGCTCGAGGATCTCGTAGTCGACGCCGTCGAAGCTGAGCGCCCGGGCGACGTAGAGACCCACGGCCTTCAGGTCGCGCGCCACGATCTCCATCGCCGCGACCCCGCCCGCGGTCATCGCCGCGACGAAGGCCGCGCGCGAGGGGAAGGGATAGTCCGGCCCCGCGCCCCAGAGGCCCAACCGCTCGGCGTAGGCGAGGTTCTCGATGGTGGTGGCGCCGGTGGCGGAGACGTAGGCGACGCGGGCGCGGGGAACCGCGAGCTGGAGCCGCAGACCCGCCACGCCCTGCTGCGAGCCCTTCTTCACGCCGCGGGCGGTGTCGCCGCCGCCCGCGCCGCCCATGGCGTGCGCCTCGTCAAACGCGATGACGCCTTCGAACTGCGCGCCGAGCCAGTCGACGATCTGCTCGAGCCGACCGGCCTTGCCCTGCCGGGCGCCGACCCGCAGCAGCCCGTAGGTCACGAACAGGATGCCAGCCTCGAGCCGGATCGGCTCGCCGAGCTTCCATTTCGCGAGCGGCCGGATGTCGGAGGCGTCGCCGCCGAGCGCCGTCCAGTCGCGCACGGCGTCCTCGATCAGCTTGTCGCTCTTGGAGACCCACAGCGCCTTGCGGGCGCCCCCGTTGAACGCGTCGAGGATCATGCCCGCCACCTGGCGGCCCTTGCCGCAGCCGGTGCCGTCGCCGAGGAAGAACCCCCGGCGCAGGCGCACGGCATCCGGATCGTCATCGGGCGCGGCGACGGCCTGCCGCCACTCTGCGTCGATCCGCACCGCGCCGGGCAAGTCCTGCGCGAAGGCCTCGCCGGCGTAGACCAGCGTCTCAAGCTGGGCGTCCGACAGCGCGCCGCGGCGGATCAGCGAGGGCGCGAGCAGCGGCCGGTGCGTCGGCGCGGGCGGCGTGATCGCCGCCATGGCGGCGGACTCGACCAGCGGCGTCGGGTGGTCCGCCGCGCCGGGGATGGCGATACGGGCGACGCGGTAGGGCGTGTAGAGGCCGCCGCCGTCGTGCGCCGCCGTGGCGTTGTCCGTCCCGGTCTCGACGACGACATAGTCGAGCGGCTCGGGCTTCTCGCGGCGCAGCGCGAGAGCTGGCGTCGACGCGGCGACAGAAGTCGCCGATCGCGGCGCCGACGACGCCCTCGTCCGACGGACCGAGGCCAGCGGAAGCGAGGCCGCCGACTGCGTTTCCCCCAGCTCTTCCGCGCCGCGCGCTACCGACAGCACGACGGCGAGCGCCTCGTCGAGCGTCGCAGCCTCCGCTTGCACCGGCGCCGCGCTGACGGCCGCCTTGTCATAGACAACGAGAACGGTCTCGACCGACGCGCCATGCGCACGAAACGCGTCAGTCGGCAGCGCGAGCCGCAGGCGCAGTGCGGCGCGCGCGCCCGCCTCGCGCCAGGCCGCGTCGCGCGATCCGCCCGCATCGAAGCCCGCCGGTATGATGGCGACCAGCCGGCCTCCCGGGCGGAGCCGCTTCAGCGCCGAGACGAGGTGCCGGCCCGCGATGGCCGGATCAGCCGTGCGCGCCGCGCTCGACGAGAACGGCGGGTTCATCGCCACCAGCGTCGGCGCGACGCGCGCGTCGAGCAGGTCGTCGATGAACTCGGCGTCGTGACCAGACACCGGTGCCCCGAGCGCCGCCGCGGCAAGCGCCGCCCGGCCCGGGTCGATCTCGTTGAGGACCAAGGTCGCGCCCATCGCCCGCAGCGCCGCGGCGATCAGCCCGGTTCCGCAGGAGGGCTCCAGCGCCGTCTCGCCGCGCCGCGGCTGGGCGGCTGCGGCGACCACCACCGCGAGCGGCAGCGGCGTGCTGAACTGCTGGAGCCGCAACTGCGCCTCAGACCGGCGCGACTGGGTCGGGCAGCGCGCGGCGATGCCGCGCGCGAGCGCAAGCAGCCCGGCGGGATCGCCTCGCAGGCTCCCAGCCGAGGCGCGGCGGAAGGCGATGATCTGTGCCGCCTCGATCGCGTCGTAGGCCGCGCGCCACGACCAGGCGCCGCCGGCGTCCGTGCCGCCATGGGCCTCGGTCATCAGTGGCGAGAGCTCGGCCGGGGAGAGCGCGCGACCCGCGGCGAGGCGCTCGGCGCAGGCCTGCGCCACGGCGAGGGACGGCGGCACGAGAGGCGCGCGCGGCGCAGGGACGGCGGCAGGGATGGGACGGATCATGGGCGCGGTCCTTTCTCTGGCCCCGGCAGGGGCGTCGAGAAGGCGCGAGCCGCGCTCTGCCTTTCAGACGTTCTGGGCGCGACCGTCCCTCACGGGCGACGGCCCGCGGCCGTCGAACGGGAGGGGCGGGCGAAGCCTGACCCTCCCCGGCCGGGGGGTCGGGTCAAGAGGTCCTGCGCCCCGGGCGCAGGACGCCCCGCAAGGGGCGCCAGCCTCTTGACGCGACGGGGGCGGCCAGCCCCGAAACACGAGGCGCCGCCGACAGCGCTGTCGAATCGTCGTGGGCCGTCGAATTTTCGCCAGAGCGTCCACAAATTCCATCGGCCGCGCGACAAGGCTATCCTTCTCACCAAAGCCTCGCGAGCAGCATGGGACGCAACCAATCCGGGGAGACGGCGGTGAATGCTATGTGTGACGCAGAGACACTGAGCACCTCGGCCACGGCTCGGCTGTCATCGATCAGGCCGTCGCCGCTGTATTTGCTCCGTAATGGCGACGGGAAGCCTCACGAGGGCATCCCTGCGACGGCCTGCGCGATGAACGCGCCGGGAAACGGATGCCGGGAGCAAATCAACATCGACGCGCCGCTGATCGCACGGACCCTCGGCGTGAATCGCGCGGCGTCCGTTTCGACCAGCGAGCGCCGGAGGTCTGTGACATGAATCGTCCGATGCGGCCGGCCGAACTCGCCGAGCGCTGGGGGTGCTCCGACTGGACCATCCGCGCCATGATCGGAACCGGCGCGCTGAAGGCGTTCCGAGTCGGGCGGATGTGGCGAATTCCATGGGAGGCGATCGAGGAGCATGAGGCATGCGCGAGATTGACGGCGGCGGGGTCAGGCTCCGACTCGGTCGCCTCAAGGGCCGCTGGACGGTCAGCTGGGACGAGGGAGGACGACGTCGGAGGTTCCGGCTCGAGGCTGGCGACGATAAGGGCGCGGAACGGGAGGCGATCGATCGTTATCGGCTAGAGCAGATCGGCCGTGATACCCGGGTGACCATCGGCGAGATCTGGGAGAGCTACCGCGCCGAGAAGCAGGGCCGACGGGTGGCCGACGCAATGCGGCTCGAAGCGGCGCAGATCGGACCCCGCTTTTTCCATCTTCGACCGGATCAGATCAGCGTCGCGATGGTGCGCGAGCATATCGCGGCGCGTCGCGCGGCGGGACGGGGCGACGGCACGATCTGGACGGAGCTTGGGCACCTGCGAACGGCGCTGCGTTGGGCGGAGGCGCGGCGGATCATCGCCCATGCGCCGCCGATCGAGCGGCCGCCCAAGCCCGCGCCGCTCGACCGATGGCTCACGCGGGAGGAGATCGACCGGCTCCTGAGGTGCGACGCGGCTCCGCACGTGATCCTGGCCTGTCGCCTCATGCTCGGGACCTGCGCCCGACCGACGGCGGCGCTGGAGCTGACCTGGGACCGGGTCAACCTGTCCCGCCGGACGGTTGACCTGCGGCTCGATGCGGTAGGTCCCCGCAAGGGTCGGGCCGTCGTGCCGATCGGCGCGGGCCTCGCGGCGGCCTTGTCGGAAGCGCGGCGCGCTGCGCTGACGGACCATGTCGTCGAGTGGTGCGGCGCCCCGGTGCGGTCGATCAAGACCGGCTTCGCTTCGGCCATGCGCGCCGCGGATCTCGACGATGTCACACCCCATACGCTCCGCCATACGGCGGCCGTACACCTCGCCGCGGCGGGTGTTCCGATGGCTCGGATCGCCCAGATGATGGGGCATTCCTCGACCTCGGTGACCGAGCGCGTTTACGCACGGTTTGCTCCCGATCACCTCCGCGCGGAGGCCGAAATCCTAGATTTTGGGGTTTCTCAGGTTCAACGAACCGGCAAGGAAACTGTAAATCCGTCGCAACCCCTTGACGGATATGGTGGGCCCGGCAGGACTCGAACCTGCAACCAAACCGTTATGAGCGGTCTGCTCTGACCGTTGAGCTACGGGCCCCCGCGGGCGCGTCTTTCCCTAGCATCCCGGAGGGACCCTTGCCAGTGGCCGGGGGCTTGGCCATGGTCGGGGGACGAGAGGGGGAGGGGGCATGACGGTTGACTGGCGGTTCCTGCGGCAGGTGCCGTGCCTGCGGACGCTCGACGAGGCGGCGCTGACGCGGTTGGCCGATCTCTGCCGCAGCGCCGTGGTCGATCCGGGGACCCTTCTGATGCAGAAGGGCGAGGCGGACCGGTCGGTCGTCTTCCTTCTCTCGGGCCGGGCGCGGGTCGCGATCTACACCAGCCAGGGGCGGCTCGTGCATCTCGAGGATGCACTGCCCGGTGCGGTTCTGGGCGAAATCGCGGCGATCAGCGGCACCCCGCGCGCGGCGATGGTCGAGACGATCGAGACCGCGCTCACCGCCCGCCTGCCGGGCGATGCCTTCGTCGATCTGCTGCGGCGCGAGCCGGAGGTGGCGCTCGCACTCCTGCGCCAGGCCCATGGGCGGCTCCACCGACTGACCGAGCGGTTCTACGAATCCGCGGCGCTGAACGTCCAGGGGCGGCTCCATGCCGAGCTTCTGCGGCTCTGCGGGCCGATCGAGCCCGGATCCTCCACCGCCATGATCCGGCCGACGCCGACCCAGGAGGATCTGGCGAGCCGGATCGGCACGCGGCGCGAATCGGTGACGCGAGAGCTCTCGCGCCTGGCCAAGCTCGGGATCCTTGCCCGCCGCGGGCGCCAGCTCGAAATCCGCGACCTGGGTGTTCTGCGCGCGTTGGCCGCCGGGGCCGAGGAACACTGAGCCCCCCGAGCGCTGCGCCCCCGAGTGCTGCGCCACGAACGCTCGGCCCTACGCGCATTGAGGGGCCGGGGGCGATGGGCTAGAGGGACCGGGTGAACACCGGGGGGCCTGCGATGGGCGACAGGAATTGGCTGAGCTACCGCGACGCAGGGGTCGACATCGACGCGGGCGATGCGCTGGTCGAGCGGATCAAGCCGATGGCGGCGGCCACCGCCCGGTCGGGCAGCATGGACGCACTGGGCGGGTTCGGCGCGCTGTTTGACCCCCGGGCGGCAGGGTTCCGCGATCCGGTCCTGGTGGCCGCGACCGACGGTGTCGGCACGAAGCTGCGCCTGGCCATCGACACCGGGATCCTCGGGACCGTGGGCATCGACCTCGTGGCGATGTGCGTGAACGACCTCATGTGCCAGGGGGCGGAGCCGCTCTTCTTCCTCGACTATTTCGCGACCGGATCGCTCGACGTGGACCGGGCCGCCGCGGTGATCGCGGGGATCGCTGACGGCTGCCGGATCGCGGGCTGCGCCCTGATCGGCGGCGAGACGGCGGAGATGCCGGGCATGTATGCGGGCGCGGATTTCGACCTCGCGGGCTTTGCCGTCGGCGCGATGGAGCGGGGGACCGCCCTGCCGCAGGGGGTGGTGGCGGGGGACATGCTCCTCGGGCTCGCATCCTCGGGCGTGCATTCCAACGGCTATGCGCTGGTGCGCAAGGTGGTCGGGCGCGCGGGTCTCGCCTGGGACGCACCCGCGCCCTTCGACGATCGACCGCTGGGTGCCGCGCTGCTGACCCCGACGCGGATCTATGTGCGCCCCGTGCTCGCGGCGGTGCGGGCGGGCGGGGTGCACGCGCTCGCCCACATCACCGGGGGCGGGATCACGGGCAACCTGCCCCGGGTGCTCCCCGACGGGCTGGGCGCCCGGATCGAGCTTGGCGCCTGGGTCCTGCCTCCGGTGTTCCGCTGGCTGATCGCGGAGGCGGGGTTGCCGCAGGAAGAGGCGCTGCGCACGTTCAATTGCGGCCTCGGCCTGATCGCCGCGGTCGCCGCCGATCGCGCGAGGGACGTGGCCGCCAGCCTGCGCGCGGCCGGCGAGACGGTCCATGTCATCGGCGCGGTGACCGAGGGCGCGGGCGTCACCGCCATCGGCACGTTCGGCTGACCGCCATGGCCCGGCCCCGCGTCGCGATCTTGATCTCGGGCGGGGGCTCAAACATGGCAGCGCTGGTCGGTGCCATGCACGACGGGGCCGTGGCGGCGGACCCCGTGCTCGTCGTCTCCAACGTCCCGGGCGCGGGGGGGATTGCGCGCGCCGCAGCACTCGGCGTGCCCGCAGCAGCCATCGACCACCGGGCCCATGCCGACCGCCCGGCGTTCGAGGCCGCGCTGGGGGCGGCGCTGGCGGGGGCCGGGGCGGATCTCGTGTGCCTCGCGGGGTTCCTGCGGGTCCTGACCCCGAATTTCGTTGCGCGCTGGCAGGGGCGGATGCTGAACATCCACCCCTCGCTCCTGCCGCTGTTCCCCGGGCTGCATACCCATGCCCGGGCGCTTGCGGCGGGTGTCGCGGTCCATGGCTGCACGGTGCACCATGTGACGGCAGAGCTTGATGCGGGGCCGATCCTAGGCCAGGCGGTGCTGGCGGTCGGGCCCCGGGACACGCCCGAAACCCTCGCCGCCCGGCTCCTGCCGCTGGAACACCGTCTCTATCCCGCGGTCCTCGCCGCGGTCGTCGCGGGGCGGGCGGAAAAGGTGGCAATCCTGGGCTGAACGCCCCCCGGGCCGCGTCCGAACCGAAGGGCGACCGGCTCAGCCGACCAGTTCGAGACCGGAGAAGAAGAACCCGATCTCCACCGCCGCCGTCTCGGGCGCGTCCGAGCCGTGGACGGAATTCTCGCCGATCGAGAGGGCGAACTCCTTGCGGATCGTGCCGGGATCGGCGTTGGCGGGGTTGGTTGCCCCCATCACTTCGCGGTTCTTTGCGATCGCGCCCTCGCCCTCCAGCACCTGGACCACCACGGGGGCCGCGGCCATCTGGGACACGAGCTCGCCATAGAACGGGCGCTCCTTGTGCACGGCGTAGAACTGGCCCGCCTGGGCCTCGGTCATGTGGATGCGCTTGGACGCGATTACCCGCAGACCCGCCTCCTCGAACTTCGCGACGATCTTGCCGGTCAGGTTGCGGCGGGTCGCGTCGGGCTTGATGATGGAGAGGGTGCGCTCGATGGCCATGGGGTATTCCTTCGGGTTGATGGTCGCGGGCGTCCTAGCACGGGTGCTGCGCTGCCGCAAAGGGTGGCGCGGGACGCGCGGCTTTGCTAAAGCCCGCCGATGTTGCGGATTTCGAATCTCACCTACACCATGGAAGGGCGCCGCCTGCTCGACGGCGCGTCCGTCACGATTCCCGCAGGGCACAAGGTCGGCGTTGTCGGACGCAACGGCACCGGCAAGACCACGTTGTTCCGGCTGATCACGGGCGAACTGACCCCCGACGGCGGCGAGGTCGAGGTCCCGCGCGGCGCACGCATCGGCGGCGTGGCGCAGGAGGCGGCGGCGACCTCGATCAGCCTGATCGACACGGTGCTCGCCGCCGACACCGAGCGCGCGGCCCTGCTGGCGGAGGCGGAGACGGCGACGGACCCGCACCGGATCGCAGAGATCCAGGTCCGGCTCACGGATATCGAGAGCCATTCGGCCGAGGCGCGCGCGGCGGCGATCCTGAGCGGGCTGGGGTTTGATTCCGAGGCGCAGAAGCGGGCCTGCTCGGAATATTCCGGTGGCTGGCGGATGCGCGTGGCGCTGGCGGCGGTCCTGTTCTCGAAGCCCGACGTGCTGCTGCTTGACGAGCCGACCAACTATCTCGATCTCGAGGGGACGGTCTGGCTCGAGACGTTCATCGCGAAATACCCGCACACCGCGCTGATCATCTCGCATGACCGGGGCCTCTTGAACCGGGCCGTGCGCTCGATCCTGCACCTGATCGACCGGGGGCTGACGCTCTACAGCGGCAATTACGACATCTTCGACCGCGAGCGGCGCGCGAAGCTCGAGCAGCAGTTGTCGATGAAGAAGAAGCAGGACCTCCAGCGCGCGCACATCCAGAGCTTCATCGACCGGTTCAAGGCCAAGGCGTCAAAGGCCAAACAGGCCCAGAGCCGGGTGAAGATGCTCGAACGCCTGCAACCCATTGCGGCGGTCAGCGAAAATGCGGTGGCGGGATTCCAGTTTCCCAGGGCCGAGGAGCTGTCGCCCCCCATCATCGCGATGGAGGGGGTGTCCACGGGCTACGGCGCGACCACGATCCTGGCCGGGTTGAACCTGCGCATCGACCCCGACGACCGCATCGCGCTTCTGGGCGCGAACGGGCAGGGGAAATCCACGCTCTCCAAGCTGATTGCCGCGCGGCTCGCGCCCCAGGAGGGGCGGATGGTCACGTCATCCAAGCTCCGGATCGGCTATTTCGCCCAGCATCAGCTTGACGAGCTGGTGGCCGACGAAACCCCGCTCCAGCACCTGCTGCGCCTGCGCCCGGGCGAGGCCCCGGCGAAGCTGCGCTCGCGGCTCGCCACTGCGGGGATAGGGGCCGACATCGTCGAAAACACGGTCGCGCGGCTGTCAGGCGGGCAGAAGGCGCGGCTTGCCATGTTTCTCTGCACGCTCGAGGCGCCGCACCTCCTGATCCTCGACGAGCCGACCAACCATCTGGACATCGAAAGCCGCGAGGCGCTGATCCACGCGCTGGCGGAATTCCAGGGGGCCGTCATCCTCGTGTCGCACGACCCCTGGCTGGTCGAGACGGTCGCCGACCAGCTCTGGCTGGTCAAGGGCGGCCGGGTGCTGCGCTTTGACGGCGACATGGAGGATTACCGCACGCTTCTGCTGTCCGAACGTGGTGCCGGGGGCGTGCGCGATGCAAAGGCCGCCGAGGACCGCCTGACGCCCAAGGCCCCGCCATCCACCGGCCGCCGCAACCTCGCCCCGCTGCGCGCGGATCTGCGCGCCTGCGAGGAGCGGGTGGAGAAGATCGAGGCGATGCGCCAGAAGATCGACCTGATGCTCGCCAACCCACTGTTCTACGAAAAGAACGACGCGGCCAAGATCGCCGAGATCCAGAAGAAGCGCGCCGAGATCGTCGAGGGCCTCGCGCGCGCCGAGGCGCTCTGGATGCAGGCGCAGGACCGCCTGGACGCGGCCGAAACAGCCGCAGCATCGACGTCCGCACCGGCGACGGGGCGGGAGATGGCCCGGTGATCCCGGATCTCGTCACCACCTTCGTCACCCTCTTTGTCATCATCGACCCCATCGCCCTCCTGCCCATCTTCATCAGCCTGACCGATGGATGGGACGCACGGGCCCGCAACGCGCTCGCCCTGCGCGGCGTGCTGGTGGCGAGCATCGTGCTCGCCGTCTTCGGGATCGCGGGCGAGGGGTTGCTCGGGGCCATCGGGATCGGGATGCCCGCCTTCCGCATCGCGGGCGGCATCCTCCTCTTCATCATCGCGCTCGAAATGCTGTTCGAAAAGCGCACCGCGCGGCGCGAGAAATCAGCCGAGTCCGACTCCGACCCCTCGGTGTTCCCGGTCGCGGTCCCGCTTCTCGCCGGTCCGGGGGCGATCACCTCGATGATCCTGCTGATGGAGCCGCAGCAGAGCAATCTTCCCGGGCAGGCGGCCGTGCTGGGGGTGCTCGCGGCTGTGATGGCCATCAACTACGCGGCGCTGCTCCTGTCGGGTCCCATCGGGCAGGTGCTGGGGCGCACCGGGATCAACGTGGTGACGCGGCTTCTCGGCATGCTCCTCGCAGCCCTTGCGGTCCAGTTCGTGGTGGACGGGATCAAGGGGTCGGGGCTGGTCTGATCGTGCGGGCTGGAGTAACCGCCGTCCGGTCCGTGGCCACAGTGCTGGCGATTACCCGGATCTCCACGATCGCGCCCGGACGCCGCAGGCCCGCGACCTCGACCGCCGTCCAGGCCGGATAGGGTTCGTGGACATAGGTAAGGCGGATCGCATCGAAGAGGTCGAAATGCTCGCGCAGGCCCACGTGATAGGTCGTCATCTCGACCAGGGCACCCATCGACAGTCCGGCCTCGGCCAGGACATCCCCGATCTTCTCGAACGCATGTCGCATCTGGGTGGCGGGATCGGCGGGCATGTCACCATCCCGTCCGCTCCCCGTCACGCCGGTCATGAACAGGAAATCGCCGCAGAGGATGCCGGGGGACATTTTCAGACGTTCCGCTGCCGCACGACGTGCCGGTGGAAAAACTGCCCGCAGAGCCATGGGCCCTCCCCTGATGACTGCCGCCGAACCCAGGCCGATTGCGATCGCCCCGACCGACGCCGCGCCGGGTGCGGCGGATTTGGGCCCGCTAGGCGCTCGCCTCGGGCGGCAGGAAATCGACGTCGTGGAGCGCGGACAGCCGGATGACCTCCGGCACGTCCGCCAGCCCGTCGATCGCGCGAAACAGCTCCTCCAGCCGCCCCGCCGGGCTGACCCAGAACAGTGCCCGCGCGGGCACCTCGCCCTTGTTGAAATAGCCATGGGGGATGCCCCGGGGCATGCGCACGAGATCGCCCGGCCCGGCCTTTGACCATATGCCGTCGAGCTTGACGTCGATCGACCCGTCCAGCACCAGGATGAATTCGTCCTGGGTGGGGTGGACATGAACCGGAACATACTGCCCGGGCGCGCTGTTGGTTTCGAACGCGAAGGCCGACGCGCCGCTTGCCTTGGGGTAGTAGACTTGGCCGAGGATGTTCCAGACGACCCCGTCCATTCCCGTGCCCTGCGCCGTGATCCCGCCTGCCAGTACGTCTGCCATGCTGCCCCCCCCCACCGATCTCGGCCAGACTAGCGGGACCTGCCGCGGTCAGTCCACCTTTTCGAAAAAGATGATGACCTCGCCGATGCCGATACCGTACTTGCTCATATAGGCGCGGTTGAGCAGGCGGCGGTCGTCGAGTTGCCACATCCAGTCGTCGAAATCGACCCGCAGGGTCTCGCCGTCGGGCACAGGAAGGTCGATCGTGTAGCGCCAGTTGAACACCTCGGCGCGTTCCTCGCCCGTCGCCTCGCCGATCACGCCGCCTGCGGTTCCGGCCCAGCTGTCCTCGCCGGTCTTGCGCAGGCGCCACAGCCGCTGTTCGGTCGTGCCGTCCTCGTAGACGAAATCCTCGGTCAGGGTCAGGGCGGTCCCGTCCCAGACCCCGGTCACATCGACCCGGAAGCGCCGCCCGATCTCGCCGAACCGGTCCTGGAACTGGCCATGGGCCACGACCTTGCCGGCAAAGAAGGTCTCCAGATCGAGCTTTGGCCCGCCGAGCGACGTGTCGAGCGACGGGCGCCCCGTGCAGGCGGCAAGGGCGGTCAGGGCGAGGGCGGCAAGCAGGCGGCGCATGACATCTCCGGACTGGGGCTGGTGCTGATGTAGCGCACCGCCCCGGCCCGTCGATGCTGCCGGACCCGCGTCAGCTCCAGCGCCACAGCGCCGGGATGAACCGGTAGGCGTCGCCCTCGCGCACCACGTTGCCCACGCCGGGGAACGGGAAGTGGTAGCCGATCACGGCAAGCTTGTCGGTTGCCGCCATGTCCAGAAGCCTGCGGCGCGATGCGACCGCGAGGGGTCCGTCGGAATCGTAGCCGAACACCCATTCGGGCCGCTCGAAGCTGATCAGGGCATGGGTCGCGGCATCGCCGGTGATCACCAGCCCCGCCCCGTCGCTGTCGACCATCACCGAAAGATGCCCGGGGGTATGGCCGGGGGTGTCGATGACGCTGACGCCCGGCACGACGCTGTCGCCGGGACGCACGAGCCGGATGCGGTTCATCACCGGGGTCAGGGCGGCGACCGCCCCCTCGATGAACGGGCGGAACTCGGCCGGTGCCTGGTCGGCGAACCCCGGCGCGAGCCAGAAGTCATGCTCGACCCCGCCGATCACGATCTCGGCCTGGGGCAGGATCGGCGTGCCCGCAGCATCGGTCATCCCCCAGACATGGTCGGGATGGGCATGGGTGATCAGCACATGGGTGATGCTCGCGGGGTCGATGCCCGCGCCTGCCAGGCTCTCGAACAATTTGCCCGCCGTCGGCTGGAACTTGGTCCCCGAACCGTCATCCACCAGCACCCGCGCCGAACCCGCATCGATCAGGACGACGTTTGCATGGTTGTAGCTGGGATCGGCCGCGAGGTAGTAGCGCTCCAGATACGCCGTCACCTCGGCGCGGTCGGCATTCACGCCAAAGACGGCATTCGGCAGCATCAGTCCGCCATCGCTCAGCACGGTCAGCGCGATGCTGCCGACCGAGCAGCGGAAATGCCCCGCGGGCTGCGTGCCGAGCGGCCCGCCGACCTGGGCGAGGCCCCGATCGGGTAGGGCGAGCGCGGGCATGGCGAGGGCCGGCGCGAGGGCTGCGATCCGCATCAGGTTGCGGCGCGACATGGTCAGCGGCATGGGATGTGCTCCTCCAAGGATCCCGTCTGGACACGGGAGCGGGCAGCTTACGGGCGGCGACGCTCCGGGCAAGTCCCCCTTGCGTGAACATTGCGTATCGTCGAGAACCCGGGTCGCGACGGGGGCAGGGGCATGGCACGCAAGGTCAGGATCGCGGATGGGGTCTGGATCCGCTGGACGCTTCTCGTCCTGGCGGGCCTCCTCGTCCTGCGTGAGGGGATCAACGCGACGGGGATCGCCCCGGTGCATTTCGACGAAGCACAGTACTGGACCTATGGCGAGGCGCCGGCGTTCGGATATTATTCCAAACCGCCGCTGGTCGCGTGGTTGATCAGGGCGTCGACCGAGGTATTCGGGGACACGCTCTTCGGCCTGCGGTTCTTCTCGCCGCTCATCCATGCCTGGATCGGGTGGTTGATCTTTGCGGCGGGGCGTCGATTCTTCGATGCCCGGCTGGGGTTCTGGGCGGCACTCGGCTACAGCGTCGCGCCGGGGGTCAGCGTGTCGGCCAGTCTGATGACCACCGATCCGCCGATGATGCTGGGCTGGGCTGGCGCGCTCTATGCCCTGGCGCGACTGCTGCCGCCGCGGCCGAAACGGGCACCGCCCCCGGCGTTCTGGTGGTGGGGGGTGCTCGGGGCCTGTCTGGGGGCAGGAATGCTGGCGAAATACACGGCCGGGGTGTTCGTGGCCGGGGCGCTCGGCTACGCGCTGTTGTCGCGCGAGGGGGCGGTGCAGTGGCGGGGCCCGCTGCTCGCGGCCGGGGCGTTTCTGCTGGTGTGGGCGCCAAACCTGGCCTGGCTTGCCATCCACGACTTCGCCTCGCTCGCGCATCTGTCGGAAAACGCCGATACCGGGCGCGGCTTCTCGCCCGAGGGGCTGCCGGAGTTCCTGGCCGCGCAGGTCGGCGTGATCGGGCCGGTGATCCTTGCGGGGCTCGGCTGGGGCGCGTGGCGCTGGCGCGACTGGCGCGGCGACTGGCGGATGCGGTTGCTCGCCTGGCTCTCCGCCCCGCTCCTGCTCGCCATGGCGGTGCAGTCCCTGAACGGGGGGGCGAACGCGAACTGGGCCGCACCGGTCTATGTCGGGGGCAGCGTCTTTGCCACCGCCTGGCTCCTCAGCCGCGGCGCGCTCGGCGGCCTGCGCGCACAGGTGCCCATCGGGGCCGCGGCGGTCGTGTTGCTCGTCGGTCTGTCGGCGGTCTATGCCGCCTACGGTCCCGGCCTGCCGCGGGCCGCCGACCCCTTGAAGAAGTCCCGGGTTTCGGGTCCGCTCTGCGAACGCCTTGGTCTTGCCATGGAGGAGACGGGCGTGGACCTGATCCTGTCGGACGACCGCCGCAGGCTGGCGGAGTGCAGCTTTCTGCTGGGGCTGACCCCGGGCCAGATCCGGGTCTGGAACCCGCGCGGTCGGGTCAGCAATCATTACGAGATGACCGCCTCGCTGACGGGCGACGAGGACGGGCCGATGCTCCTCCTCCTGCTCGGGCGCGATGGCGCGCGCGAGACAGCGCGCTTTGCGGCGGTCGAGCAGATCGATGCCGGGGAGGTCGCGCCCCATGTCGATGCGCGCCACGACTACGGCATCTGGCGGGTGGAGGGGTTCCGGGGCTACTGACCCCGCTGTTGACCACTGCGCACAAACTGTGCTGCAAACCGGACTTAATTCCCCACCCGCCGCGCTAGAATCCACGCTAACGTGAAAAAAACGGGGAGGGTTCGATGGGATCGGCGCACGATACGACCGCCCCGGCCGGGGGTGTGCCGCCATTCACCTATACCGCGCTCCCGGGGCGGGTCCTCTTCGGGGCCGGTCGGCTCGCCGAACTTGGGGCGGAGGCGGAGCGGCTGGGTCTCTCGCGCCTCCTCGTCCTCTCGACCCCCCAGCAGCGCGCGGAGGCGGAGCGGGTGGCGGTCCTGCTGGGCAGCCGTGCGGTCGGCGTGCTTGCCACCGCGACCATGCACACACCCGTCGAGGTGACCGAGGCCGCCATGGCGGTGGTGCGCGACACCGGGGCCGATGGTGTTGTCAGCCTTGGCGGCGGCTCAACCATCGGCCTCGGCAAGGCCATTGCGCTGCGCACCGACATGCCCCAGATCGCCATTCCCACGACCTATGCCGGATCCGAGATGACGCCGATCCTCGGCGAGACCACGGCGGGCACCAAGACGACCCAGCGGACGCTCAAGGTCCTGCCCGAGGTTGTGATCTACGACGTCAACCTGACGCTCAACCTGCCTGCCGGGCTCTCGGCCACGTCCGGCATCAATGCCATCGCCCACGCGGTCGAGGCGCTTTACGCCCAGGACGCGAATCCGATCGTCTCGGCGCTCGCCGAACAATCCATCGCGGCGCTTGCGCGGGCGCTGCCCAGGATCGCGGCCGATCCCGCCGACCGGGCGGCGCGGGCGGATGCGTTCTTCGGCGCCTATCTCGCCGGGACCTGCCTCGGCTCGGTCGGCATGGCGCTGCACCACAAGCTTTGCCACACGATCGGGGGCATGTTCGACCTGCCGCATGCGGAGACCCATACGGTCGTGCTGCCCCATGCGCTCGCCTACACCGCCCCCGCGGTGCCGGGCGCCATCACCGCCATGGCCCGTGCGCTGGGAGGCGAGCCTGCGCGGGCGCTCTGGGATCTGGCAGCGGCCGCCCGCGCGCCGCGGGCGCTGCGCGATCTCGGCATGCCCGAGGACGGGATCGCGCGCGCGGCCGACGCGGCGCTCGCCAACCCCTACTGGAATCCCCGTCCGCTCGAGCGGGCGGGGATCGAGGCCCTGATCCGGCGGGCCTGGACCGGGGACGCCCCTGCGGTCCTGGAGCCTGCGACAGCCTGAGAACCGTATCCTGGGGAGGATCGACATGAAGACCACCATCACCCGCCGTGGCGTGCTCCGGACCGGTGCCGCCCTCGGCGCGGGAACCGCACTGGGACCGCTCCTGCCCCGGCGCGCCCGCGCGGCCAACATACTGCGCATCGGCTATGTCAGCCCGCAATCGGGCCCGCTCGCCGCGTTTGCCGAGGCGGACAGCTTCATCCTCGACCAGTTCAGTGCGGCGGTCGCGAACGGGATCGAGGTGAACGGGACGAGCTATCCCGTTGAAGTGCTTGTCAAGGACAGCCAGTCCAACCCCAACCGGGCCGCCGAGGTCGCGCGCGAGCTGATCGTAGACGGCGAGATCGACCTGATGCTCGTCGCCTCGACCCCCGAGACGACCAACCCGGTCTCGACCCAGTGCGAGATCGAGGAGATCCCCTGCCTCTCCACCATGGCGCCCTGGCAGCCCTGGTTCATCGGGCGGCAGGGTAATCCCGGGGACCCTGCCTCCTGGACCCCGTTCCGCCATACCTTCCATTATTTCTGGGGGTTGGAGGACGTCATTGCGGTCTTCACCAACATGTGGAACCAGGTCGAGACCAACAAGGGGGTTGGCGGCCTTTTTCCCAATGACGCGGACGGCAACGCCTGGGGCGACCCGAATGTGGGCCTGCCCCCCGCACTCGCCGCCGGTGGGTTCAAGCTGACCGACCCCGGGCGCTACCAGAACCTGACCGACGATTTCTCGGCCCAGATCAGTGCCTTCCGCGACGCAAATGCGGAGATCGTGACGGGCGTGGTCTTGCCCCCCGACTTCACCACCTTCTGGACCCAGGCCAAGCAGCGCGGCTTCACGCCCAAGGTCTGCTCGGTGGCCAAGGCGATCCTCTTTCCCGTGTCTGTCGAGGCGCTGGGGGATGCGGGGCACAACCTGTCGTCCGAGGTCTGGTGGTCGCCCTCGCACCCGTTCAAGTCCTCGCTCAACGGTCAGACGGCGGGCGAGCTCGCTGCGGCCTTCACCGCGGCCACGGGGCGGCAGTGGACCCAGCCCATCGGGTTCATCCATTCGCTGTTCGAGTTCGCCGTGGACGTGTTCAAGCGTTCGGGCGACCCCAAGGATCCCTATGCGCTCCTGACCGCCATCGCCGCCACGGATCTGCAAACGATCGTGGGGCCGATCCGCTTCGACGGCGGGGGCCTGCCACCCTTCGCCCAGGCGAACGTGTCCAAGACGCCTCTGGTCGGCGGCCAGTGGCGCCTTCAGGGCGGGGGCAAGTACGACATCGTGATCGTGGACAACCAGACTGCCCCGGACATCCCCACGGGCGGGACGATGGAACCGATCGCCTGATGCTCCTGAGCGTCGAGAAGCTCGAGAAGAGCTACGGCGCCCTGCGCGTGACCGACGGCGTCAGCCTGTCGGTTCCGCAGGGCGCGGCGCTCGGGATCATCGGGCCCAACGGCGCAGGCAAGACCACGCTTTTCGGCCTGATCACCGGGGCCGTGCGCCCCGCTGCGGGCCGCGTGGTGCTGGAGGGGCAGGACATCACGGCCCTTCCCGCCCAGGCGCGCTGCCTGCGCGGGATCGTGCGGTCCCACCAGGTGCCGCACCCGTTCGAGAAGCTGACGGTGGCCGAAAACCTGCTGGTCGCCGCCTGCTTCGGCCAGAACCGGCGCGAGCGCGAGGTCGTGGGCGAGGTCGCGCGCCTGCTCGAGGAAACCGGC
>JANNOT010000204.1:0-3932 GCA_031399375.1 Paraoceanicella sp. | reverse complement strand
TTCGCGCAACGGCCGCGACTCGGCCGGGCGGCGGCTCGGCGTGAAGAAATTCGGGGGCGAGGTGGTGATCCCCGGCAACATCCTGGTCCGCCAGCGCGGGACCCAGTGGTGGCCCGGCGCCCATGTCGGCATGGGCAAGGATCACACGCTTTTCGCGACGGTCCCAGGCGCGGTGAAATTCACCAAGGGGATGAAGGGACGGACCTTCGTCAGCGTCGTCCCCGTTGCCGAGGCGGCCGAGTAAGCCGACCCCGACCAGACGCGCAGGTCGCACGGGGGATCGGCAGGGCCGGTCCCCCGTTCTCATTTTCCCGCCGGCCTTTCACAGGGGCGCATGTCCGAGATGTCCGCAACCCAGAGACTGCTCCCGACCGCGCGCCTGATCCTCCGCCCGTTGCGCCCGTCCGATGCGGGGCTGATGTCGCTCTATGCGGGTGACCCCAGGGTTGCCCGCATGACGACCTCGATCCCCCACCCCAATCCGCCCGGCGCCGCCGAGGCCTATATCGCCGCGACCCTCGCAGGTCGGCGGGACGATACCGTCTGGGCCATGGACGGCACGGGGCAGGGTGCGGCCGAGCTGATCGGGCTGATCTCGGCCAAGCCGCATGGCGACGCGGTCGAGGTCGGCTACTGGGTCGGGCCGCCGTTCTGGAACACGGGCTATGCCTCCGAGGCGCTCGGCGCGGTGGTCGATCACCTTTTCGCCCGCGGCGTGGCCCGGATTGTCGCGGCGGTCTTTCAGGACAATCCCGGCTCGGCCCGGGTCATCACCAAGGCGGGCTTTTCCTATGATGGCGCGGGCGAGGCCTATTCGGTCGCCCGTGGCGCCATGGTGCCACAATGGCGCTACCGGCTGGACGCACCCGCGGTCAATCCCCTGGCGGAGGAGGCGCGCGATGAAGTTTCTTGACCTCGCCCGCGTCAACATCCGCTCCGGCGCCGGTGGCAACGGCGCGATCAGCTTTCTGCGCGACAAGTTCGTCGAATTCGGCGGGCCCGATGGCGGCGATGGCGGCCGGGGCGGGGACGTCTGGGCCGAGGCGGTGGACGGGCTGAACACCCTGATCGACTACCGCTACCAGCAGCATTTCTTTGCCGAGAACGGCCAGGGCGGCGCGGGACGCAACCGCACCGGCCGGGCGGGGCATGACGTGGTCCTGCGCGTGCCGCTCGGCACAGAGATCCTCGAAGACGAGAGCGAGGATGTCATTGCCGACCTCACCACCCTGGGCCAGCGCATGCTTCTGGCCAAGGGGGGCAATGGCGGCTGGGGGAACCTGCAGTTCAAGACCTCGACCAACCAGGCGCCGCGCCGGGCCAATCCGGGCCAGGAGGGGGTGGAGCGCATCCTCTGGCTGCGGCTGAAGCTGATCGCCGATGCGGGGCTGGTCGGCCTGCCGAACGCGGGCAAATCGACCTTTCTGGCGGCGACGTCAAACGCAAAGCCCAAGATCGCCGACTATCCCTTCACCACCCTGCACCCCAATCTGGGCGTTGTCGGGGTGGATGGGCAGGAATTCGTGCTGGCCGATATTCCCGGTCTGATCGAGGGCGCGCATGAGGGGCGCGGGCTCGGGGACCAGTTCCTCGGGCATGTGGAACGCTGCGCGGTGCTGCTGCACCTGGTGGATGGCACGGCCGATACGTTTCTCGAGGATTTCGCGGTGATCCGGGGCGAGCTGGCGCAGTATGGCGCGGGGCTGGACGAGAAGCCGATCATCCTCGCGCTCAACAAATGCGATGCGCTGACCGGGGACGACGCTGACCGGCGCATGGCCGCCCTCGCCGAGATCGCAGGCGAGCGGGTGTTCCGCCTGTCCGCCGCGGCCAAGCAGGGAACGGTCGAGGTGCTGCGCGCGCTCCTGTCGCAGATCAGGGCGGCGCGGGCGCAGACCGGCATGTCAGCGGCGGAGCCTGCGCCATGGCACCCCTAGCCGAGGCGGGCGTCCGGTCGGCCGCGATCCTGGCCGCGGCGCGGCGCATCGTGGTCAAGATCGGCTCGGCCCTGCTGGTGGACCAGGCGACGGGGCGGCTGCGGTCGGATTGGCTCGCGGGGCTCGCCACCGACGTGGCGGTGCTGAAGGCGCAGGGGCGGGACGTGATCCTCGTCTCCTCGGGCTCCATCGCGCTGGGGCGCCGGGTGCTCGGGTTGCCGCCGGGCACGCTGCCGCTGGAGCAGTCCCAGGCCTCGGCCGCCGTGGGGCAGATCCGCCTCGCGCGCGCTTACGAGGAGGTGCTGGCCCCCCACGGGATCACGACCGCCCAGGTGCTCGTGACGCTGGAGGACAGCGAGAACCGCCGCCGCTATCTGAACGCGCGCGCCACGCTCAAGACCCTTCTCGGGCTCGGCGCGGTGCCCATCGTGAACGAGAACGACACGGTCGCGACCGACGAGATCCGCTATGGCGACAATGACCGGCTGGGCGCCCAGGTGGCGGGGCTGGTGGGGGCGGACGTGCTGGTGCTGCTGTCGGACGTGGACGGGCTCTACACCGCCAATCCACGGCTCGACCCATCGGCGCGGCGGCTCGACCTGGTCGAGCGCCTGACCCCCGAGATCGAGGCGATGGCCGGCGGGGCGGGCTCGCCGGGGGCCAAGGGGGGGATGGTCACCAAGCTTCTTGCCGCCCGGGCCGCGATGCAGGCGGGCTGCGCCATGGCGATCACCCGGGGGGACGTGATGCGACCCCTTGCGGCCCTGGCCGACGGGGCGCCTGCCACGTGGTTCCGCGGCACGGCCGATCCCGCGACGGCGCGCAAACTCTGGATCGGGGGCATGAAGCCGCGCGGGCGGCTGTTGGTGGATGCGGGGGCAGCGCGGGCGCTGGTCCAGGGTCGGTCGCTCCTCTCCGCCGGATTGCGCGGCGTCGAGGGCAGCTTTCAGCGCGGCGATCCGGTGGAGATCGCGGGCGAGGACGGGGCCGTGATCGCCAAGGCGCTCGCCGGCTATGACGCCGAGGCCGCGCGTGCGATCATTGGGCGGCAATCGGGCGAGATCGAGGCGGTGCTCGGTCACCCCGGTCGCGCGACGGTGGTGCACCGCGACGACATGGCGATCTGAGGGGGCAGGGGATGGACGGCGCGGAGCGTGGCGACATTGCCACAATGATGGCCGCCATGGGGGCGGCGGCGAAGGTGGCGGCGGGCGAGCTCGCCTTTGCCTCGTCCGAGCGGAAATATGCCGCCCTGATCTCCGCTGCGCATTACCTGTGGGAGGATCGGGCGCAGGTCCTCGCCGCCAATGCGCAGGATATGGCCTATGGTCGGGAAAAGGCGCTGTCGGCGGCGATGCTCGACAGGCTCCTGCTGACCGAGGACCGGATTGCGGGGATCGTGGACGGCCTGCGCAGCGTCGCCGAGCAGCGTGACCCGGTGGGCGAGGTGATCGCCGATTGGACCCAGCCGTCCGGCCTCCGGATCCGGCGCGTCCGCACCCCGATCGGCGTCATTGGGGTCATCTATGAAAGCCGTCCCAACGTCACCGCCGACGCGGGCGCGCTCTGCCTCAAGGCGGGCAATGCCGTGATCCTGCGCGGCGGTTCGGAAAGCTTCCATTCCTCGGGCGCCATCCACGACGCCTTGCTGCGTGGGCTCAAGTCCGCGAACATGCCCGCGGCCGCGATCCAGCGCGTGCCGACCCGCGATCGGGCCGCCGTGTCGGCCATGCTGACGATGACCGACAGCATCGACGTGATCGTGCCCCGCGGCGGCAGGAACCTCGTGGCGCTGGTGCAGGCCGAGGCGCGGGTCCCGGTCTTTGCCCATCTCGAGGGGATTGTGCACATCTATGTCGATCGCCGCGCGGATCTGGAAAAGGCGCGGGCGGTGGTGCTGAACGCCAAGACCCGGCGCACCGGCATCTGCGGCGCGGCGGAATGCCTGCTGATCGACTGGCGGTTCTATACCCAGCACGGTGCGCCGATGATCGC
>JANNOT010000188.1:0-2570 GCA_031399375.1 Paraoceanicella sp. | reverse complement strand
AGCGAGCACCCGGTCGAGATCGGCCTCGTCCAGATACCCCGTCCAGCGTACCCGCCCCGCCACGCCGCGCGCGGTGGCCTGCGCGCGCAGGTCGGCCGCATAGCCCTCGGCCCCCTTGGGGACCGCACCGGCAAAGACCAGCGTTCCCGGGCCGCTGCGGACCGCGAGCATGTCGATGGCAAGGTCATGCCCCTTGCGCGGCACGACAAAGCCCAGGAGCGTGAAGACGGGCGCCCCGCCAAGGCCGAGCGCGGTCTTGGCTGCCGCTGGCGCGGGCAGGTCGGGGCGCGCCTCGATGAAATGCGGCTGGACCGCCACGGGCGCGCGCAGCCGGTGCCGCAGGAGCCGGTCGCGCTCCACCCCGTTCGAGACCAGATAGCCCGCCGCCCACCGGTCGATATCGGCCAGGACCGCGGCCTCGGATCCGGGATCGACGGGGGCCGAGACGAGTTGGACGAGGCGCCGGGCAGCCTTGCGCCGCCCCAGCAGCGTCCAGCGCAGCAGGCTGCCGAACTGCCCCCGGCGGGTCTCGCCATAGATGTCGTGGAGAAAGACCACGACGCGACCGGCGAGCCCGCGGGCCGCGGCGCCGACCGCCGCCGCCCGTTCGCCCGGCGGCCCCCAGAGATCGTTGGTCCGGGCCGAGACATGCAGCACGACCACGTCGTCGGGTCCGGCAAGCCCCCGCAGCCTGGCAAGCGTCGCAGGCCCCGGGCAGGGATCTGGGGTCTCGACCACCGCGACCTCGTAGCTTGCCTCCCGTCCCAGGGCGTCGGCGAGGATCCGGCTTGCCCGGACGATGCCGTGCTCGGGCGCCCCGTTGAGGAGGAAGATGATCCGCATCCGGCCTCAGGCCGGCCCGAGAAAGTCGAAATTCCGCTCCGAGAGAGCCGTGACCCGGGGCAGGGCGGCCGCGATGGCCGCCGCAATGCCCCCGCGCCCGGCCAGGATGGCCGCAAGCCGTGCGAGTGTTCCTGGGGTATCGAGGATCTCGTCGGGGGTCATGAGAAGCCCGTCGAGCCCGAAATGCGCCATCAACCCCTCGAATTTGCCCTGGTAGACCACGCAGAGCGGCGGGGTCCCCATACCAAGCGCTGCGATGGCGAAATGCATCCGCCCCGTCATCACCAGATCGACGAGACCGGTGAGCGCCTTGACATCCCAGGCCTCGAAGGGCGGGCGCAGGAGGTGCAGCCGGTCGGCGAACCGTGGGGCGAGGGCGGTGAAGAGCGCGGCGAGCGGCTCCAGATCGCCCACGGGGGCGGGCCGCACGTCATGGGGAATGAAGATCACCGCCCGGGCCGTTGCCCCGTCGAGCCATTGGCCCAGCAGATCGACATGGGCCCGCACCCCTGCGCCGTGCATGCGCTCCAGAGTGTGGCCGCTCACATTGACCGCCAATACCTCGCGCCCCGCGGCCCGCTGTCCGGCGATCCAGTCCGCCGCCGCCCGGGCGGCCGGGGCCTCGAGCGCGGGGCGCAGCAGAAAGGCGAGATCGGCGACAAGCGCGACCTCCCGTCCCAGCGCCTGGACGAAGCGGCCCTGGGAGACGGGATCGCGCGCAAGCACCGGCAGGGCGGGGTGGTCGCGCAGGAACGCGACGACCTCGGGGGCCGGCGTCTCGGACATGCTCGACCCGCTCACCGTCACGGGGATGCCCAGGCGCTGTGCGACGCGCAGCTGGCGCAGGCGGTTCAGGCTCGCCTGTCCGCCATAGACACCGTCGAGCACATCCGCTCCCACGAGCACCGCCGCATGCGCCCGGCCGAAGAGCGGCTTGTCCCAGAGCCGGCGGCGCAGGCCCTGTCCCTGGGGGGTCACGAACCGCGTGGTGCCGCGCAGGGGCAGATCGGGGATCCCGGGGCCCGGGAACAGGACCGTGGACGCAAGGCCGCGCGCCGCGAACCGGCCCACCAGCGCATCGAGCATGGCCTGGTCGCCGAGCGATCCGCCATCGGTCGGCGGGATCAGGACCGCATAGGGTGACTGGGCGGGAAGCGCGCGCAGCGCTGCGAAGACGGGGCGCGCAAACGTGAAGATCAGGGTTGACGTCGGGGTGCTCGCCACGATGCCTCCAGCTGCGCTGCGGGATCGGACCGGAACGCATCCGACAGGAAATCCTGGGATGGCATGGAAATTGTCATTATTTTTCAATGCCACCGAAACTGATTGCTAGGTAGCATGGCGGGCTTCACCCCGGCAAGCCTGTTCCGCCCCGGGCGGGCCGCCGCGCCATGGAAAACCCCCGGGGAACAGGGTCCCCCGGGGGTCTGGATCGTGCGACAGTCCAGATGGATCAGGCGGCGCGACGACGCGCTGCCATGAACCCGAGGCCGCCGAGGGCGGTCAGCATCAGGGCGACGGAGGTCGGGACGGGAACCGCCTCGACGCTCACCGAATCGACGTCAAAGCCATCGCGGCTCTGGTTTGCGACGCCGATGCCGAGCAGGTTGGCCGCCGCAACGCTGCGGTCCACGAGCGCGAGATAGGTGAACGAGCCCGAGATGATGATCGAGGCACCGGTCTGGGCATCGCCGTTGTCGAGGAAACCGACCGAGGTGAAATCGCTC
>JANNOT010000146.1:0-1617 GCA_031399375.1 Paraoceanicella sp. | reverse complement strand
AGCACGCCGCGCGGGCTGAACATCACGTTGAAGTTCAGCTCCTGGCTGAGGCTCTCGTACAGCCCGCGCGACAGCTCGTAGATCGCGGCCGACGCGTCCTGTAGGTAGTTCGAGCGGATGATCGTGGTGTTGCGCCCGGTGTTGCCACCGCCGAGCCATCCCTTTTCCACGACCGCGACATTCCTGATGCCGTGGTTCTTCGCGAGATAGTAGGCGGTCGCGAGCCCGTGGCCGCCGCCGCCCACCACGACGACGTCGTATTCGGCCTTGGGCGCGGGCGCGCGCCATGCCCGCTCCCACCCCTGGTGGTAGCGCAGGGCCTCGCGGGCGATGGCAAAGACGGAATAGCGGCGCATGCGGTGGGCGTCTCCTCGACCTCTGCCTAGCAGGCGGGGGCGGGGGGTGCATCGCGCCATTCCGTCGCCTCGGCGCGGTTTCCCGACATCGCGCGTTGCACCCGCCCCGCCGTCCGTCTAGGTTCGCGGCGCTTGGGCGGAAGGACCGATGACGCTGCCGATCATCCTGGGGCTGGTGACGCTGGTGGCCATGGCATGGCTCACCTGGCCGCTCCTGCGCGGGGTGCGCGGGGGCGAGGGGCGCGGGGCTTATGACCGGCGCATCTACCGCGACCAGCTGGCCGAGATCGACCGCGACCGCGCGCGTGGCGTGCTCGACGAGACCGAGGCGGGCGCGGCACGGGCCGAGGTGGCGCGCCGCCTTCTGTCCGCCGATGCCGAGGCGGGGCGCGAGGCAAGGCCCGCGGCCGCCCCCCGCGGCGTGACGCGCGCGGTGGCCGCGGTGGTCATCGTGCTGGGTGCTGGCGGCGCGGCGGGCCTCTATCTTGCCCAGGGTGCGCCCGGCCTGCCCGACCAACCCTTTGCCGCCCGGGTCGCCGCCGCCCGACCCACCCAGGAGGCGGCGGAGGCGATGCTGCGCGAGGCGGGGATCCCTGCCATGCCTGAGCCCGGCGCGGGGGACCAGGAATATGTGGGCCTTCTGCGCCAGTTGCGCACGGCGCTCGAAACGCGGCCCGGGGATCTGCGCGGTCACCGCTTCCTCGCCGGGACGCTCGCCCGCCTGCGCGGGTTCGCCGAGGCGCGCATCGTGCAGGAGAAGGTGATCGCGCTCGCGGGCGACGCGGCCACGGCGCGGGACTGGGCCGATCTTGCCGAATACCGCATCCTCGCGACCAACGGGTATGTCTCGCCCGAGGCCGAGCTGGCCCTGACCGAGGCGCTCAACCGGGACCCAACGCTCGGGCCCGCGCGCTATTACGCGGGGCTTCTGATGATCCAGAACGGCGAGCCAAAGCTCGGGTTCGACCTCTGGTCCACCCTTCTGGCCGAGGGGCCCGAGGACGCGCCCTGGATCGCACCGATCCGGGCCCAGATCGGCGCGGTCGCAGCCTCGATCGGGGCGTCCCCCCCCACCGGGCCCGCGGGCGGCCCGGCGACCCCGCCCGGCGAGGCCGCACCTGGCCCACGGGTCGGGCCGTCCGCGGACGAGGTCACGGCGGCGCAGGACATGACGCCGGAGGCCCGCCAGACGATGATCCGCGGCATGGTGGACGGGCTCGCCACGCGGCTCGCCGGCGAGGGCGGCACGCCGGACGAGTGG
>JANNOT010000131.1:0-3183 GCA_031399375.1 Paraoceanicella sp. | reverse complement strand
CGATCAGGATGCCGCGGCGTGCCAGAAGGTCCAGCGGCTCCCGGTGACCCCTCACCCGGGCCTGGCTCTGGTCATAGTAGGCGGCAGGCGGTGGCGGCATGAACTGGAGGCCGCGGGCGTGGATGGCCTCGGTCGCCGCGTAGATGTCCTCGGTCGCCACCGCGATGTGCTGGATCCCCTCGCCCTTGTAGTCGCGCAGGTATTCCTCGATCTGGCTATGGGCGTCGGCGCTTTCGTTGATCGGGATGCGGATGCGCCCGCAGGGCGAGGTCAGCGCCCGGCTGAAGAGCCCGGTATGCCGCCCCTCGATGTCGAAGAACCGGATCTGGCGAAAGTTGAAGATCCCCGCGTAGAACCCGAACCACGTGTCCATATTCCCGCGCATCACGTTATGGGTAAGGTGATCGAGATAGTAGAACCCGACCCCGGGGGGCCGCGTCTCCGTCCCCGGCAGGCGCTCGTACGCGCCGGCATACGGCGATCCCTTTGCGCCATAGGTTTCGACGAAATAGATCAGGCTGCCGCCGATCCCGACGATGGCGGGGACGTCGAGCACCTTTCCCCCGCCCGTGTAGGGGACCGCGCCGTTGGCGACCGCATGGGCGAACGCATGGGCCGCATCCACCACGCGCCATGCCATCGACGGGGCGCAGGGGCCGTGTGCCCGGGCAAACTCCATCCCCATGCTTCCGGGTTCCGCGTTCAGCACGTAGGTTATGTCGCCCTGCTGCCAGAGGCTGATCGCCTTGCTGCGGTGCCGGTGCGTCTCGACATAGCCCATGCGGGTAAAGATGTCGGCGAGCGCGGCCGGATCGGGATGCGCGAACTCCACGAATTCGAACCCGTCGGTACCGGCGGGGTTCTCGACCGAAATTGTGGCGGGCGGGGCGTCGTGGGGAAAGGGGCCCAAGGGATCCTCCGTCATTGGCGACAGATGCGAGGATACCGCACCTCTCCCGCGCGCGGCGCGCAATTCTCGATCCTGAGGCGGGGTGCACGCGAACGGATTGCATCATCACCCGTCAGCGCGCAAGAATCACGCATGACCCTTGATGCCATCGATGCGGCCCTCCTGCGTGAGCTTCAGCGCGATGCCCGGCTGACGGCGCAGGACCTGGCCGCGCGCGTGCACCTCTCTCCCTCGCAATGCGCGCGGCGGCGGCAGCGGCTGGAGGAGACGGGCGTGATCCGCGGCTACCGCGCCGTGGTGGACGAGACGGCGGTGGGCGCGCGGGTGGAAGCGTTCATCCAGGTGATGATGGCAACCCACAGCCGCGAGAACGCCCGCGATTTCGTCGGGCGCATGGCCGTGGCGGACGAAGTGGTCGCGGTCTGGACCCTGACGGGGTCCACCGACTATCTCCTGCGGGTGTTCTGCGCCGATCTCGCGGCCCTGAACCGGCTGGTTCAGGACGTGCTGCTGCCCGACCCCGCCGTCAGCCGCGTGCAGAGCCAGATCGTGATGGAACGCCTGAAGGACCACGCCCCAATCCCGACGGTGCTGGTGCGCGGGGGCTGAGCTGGTCCGGGCCAAGCCTGCGACGTACCGGCGGACCGAGCCCGATCTTGACGCGTCTCGACCCACTCCGCCTCTCGGATGATGCGTTGCGAAGCCGCCTGCGTTTCAGAGAAGCTTCGGCAAACGGGGCTGCACCGCCCCTTGCGGGCCGCCTCAGAACTCCACCCCCTGCTGCGCCCGGATCCCGTCGCGGAACGGGTGCTTGACCAGCTCCATTTCCGTCACCAGGTCCGCGGCCGCGATCACGGCCTCGGCCGCGTTGCGCCCGGTCAGGACCACGTGGGTCAGGGGTGGCTTCTCGGCTGCGAGAAATTCCACCACCTCGGCCGCGTTCAGATAGTCGTAGCGGATCGCGATGTTGATCTCGTCGAGCAGGACCATGGACAGGCGCGGGTCCCGGATCAGCGCCTTGGCTTGGTCCCAGGCCGCGCGGGCGGCGGCGATGTCGCGGTCGCGGTCCTGGGTTTCCCAGGTAAAGCCCTCGCCCATCGTGTGGAACGCGCAGAGATCGGCGAAATGCCGCTGGATCAGGTCGCGCTCGCCGGTGGCCATCGCCCCCTTGATGAACTGGACGACCGCGCAGGGCATGCCGTGCGCGATGTGGCGAAAGATCATGCCGAACGCGGCGGTGCTCTTGCCCTTGCCCTTGCCGGTATGGACGATGACCAGGCCCTTTTCACCGGTCTTGGTGGCCATGATCTTGTCACGGGCGGCCTTTTTCTTGGCCATCTTCTGGGCGTGGCGCTCGGGGTCGTCGGTCATGGCAGGTCCTTTCGGAACACAACGCTCGTGGGCTGCGCAAAGCCCGGATGGGTGCTGCGCCCGACCTCGGCGAACCCGAGCGCGCGGAATGTGGCGTGGTTTTCCGCAAGCTCGACCCGGGTCGACAGGGTCAGCGCGGCGAGCCTGAGCGTTCGGGCGCAGGTCTCGGCCGCAGCGATCAGCGCACGGGCATGGCCGCGGCGCTGCGCATCGGGTGCCACGGCAAGTTTGGACAGATAGAGCGCATCGCCCCGGACCGTGCCGAGGACGCAGGCGACCGGCGGCGTGCCGATGAGCCACAACATGTCGCGCGCCGCCTGCCGGGCCAGGACTGCAGGGGTGAGCGCCAGGGCCGAGGACGGGGGGTTGATCCGCCCGTCCATCCCCGCGAACGCGCCCCGGATCAGGGCGAGGATCGCGCCCCAGTCCTCGTCCGGTCCCGCGATGCGCACGCTCACAGGAAAAGCCGGGCGACAAGCGGGGCGAGCAGGGCCGTCAGGAGCGCGTTCAGGCCCATGCCCACCCCGGCGAAGGTTCCCGCCGTCTCGTTGACCTGGAATGCCCGCGCGGTCCCGATCCCGTGGGATGCGACCCCGAGCGCGAAGCCGCGCGCCCGCCAGTCCGTGACCCCGAGTGCGGTCAGAAGCGGCGTCGCGATCACCGCGCCGATCACCCCCGTGGTGATGACCAGGACGGCGGCGAGCGTGGGCGAGGCACCCAGACGTTCCGCCACCCCCATCGCCACCGGGGCCGTCGCCGATTTGGGCGCAAGCGCGCGCAGCAGCGCATCATCCACGCCGAGCACCGCGGCAATGGCGAGCGCCGAGACCATCGCCGTGACGGACCCCGCCACCAGCGCCGCCGCCATGGGCAGCGCCACCCGGCGCACCCGCGGCCAGGCG
>JANNOT010000091.1:0-7725 GCA_031399375.1 Paraoceanicella sp. | reverse complement strand
CGGGCCGGGCGGCGGCCCGGTGTCATCGTGTACGCCGGTGTCACGGTCAGGGTTGCGATGATCCGGAACGTCCAGGCGCCCGCGTCGCAAAGCCCGAACCGAGGTCGAGACGATGCCATGACGAAACCATGACGCATCTCCGCAGGCTTGACCCCGGCGCGCGCCCGGGCTTCTCTGCCGGTCTCTGTGGGGGAGGCGGCGTGGCTGACGGGCGGGAGATCGAGCGGCTGGTGGAGCTGATGGCGCGGCTTCCCGGCCTCGGCCCCCGCTCGGCGCGCCGGGCTGTGCTCGCGCTCATCAAGCGGCGGCAGATGCTGCTCGAACCGCTCGCCGCCGCGCTGGCCGATGTCGCCGCCCATGTCCGGCTCTGCGCCGCGTGCGGGAATGTCGGAACCGGGGACCTCTGCGCGATCTGCGCCGATGCGCGGCGCGACGCCGGGCTGATCTGCGTGGTCGAGGAGGTGGCGGATCTCTGGGCGATGGAGCGCGCGGCGGTCTTTGCCGGGCGCTATCACGTGCTGGGGGGGGTGCTGTCGGCGTTGGACGGGTTGACGCCCGAGGCGCTGCGGATCCCCCATCTCGTGACCCGGGTCGCGGCGGGCGGGGTGCGCGAGGTCGTGCTGGCGCTGAACGCGACGGTGGATGGCCAGACCACGGCCCATTACATCGCCGAGGCGCTGGTGGGGACCGGCGTCCCGGTGACGTCGCTGGCCCAGGGCGTGCCGCTCGGGGGCGAGCTCGACTATCTCGACGACGGGACGATCGGCGCGGCGCTGCGCGCGCGCCGGAGCCTGCGCTGACGCGGCAGGTGCTTCCCCTTCCGCCCGTGCGCGCCTATCTTTCGGGCATGAGACGGATCGTTCTTGCCACGCTCGTCGCCATCCCGCGCCTCGTGCTCGCGCAGGACGGGTCGGATGTCGCGACCTGCCAGAACCCCGCCGCGGCGCCCGACCGGGTGGTGCGGGCCTGCACCGCGGTCGCGGACACCCGCGGCATCGGTCCGAGGGAGGAGGCGCGCGCGCTCCTCAACCTCGCCGCCGCCCATGTCGAGCTTGGAAATGTCACCCTTGCGCGCGCGACGCTCGACCGGGCGGCGCTGCGCGACCCGCGGCTTGCGCCGATCTATACGGAGCGCGGCTATGTCCGGGCGCGCCTCGGCGACATCGACGGGGCGTTCGCGGATTACGACCGCGCCATCGCGATGGATCCGCGGGGCGCCGACGCGCGGATGGGTCGCGGAACGCTCGCGCTCCGCCAGGGCGACCCGGCGCGCGCACTGGAGGATTTCGACGCCCTCGTCCGGCACAACCCGCGCGATGCCGATGCCTGGTTCAACCGGGGCCTGGCCGAGGCCGCCCGCGGCCGGATGGCGGAGGCGGTGCGAAGCTTTTCCACCGTCCTGACCCTCGCGCCCGAGGATGCCGGGGCCTGGCTTGAGCGCGGGCGCGCGCAGGCGGGTACGGCGACGGGGCCGGCGCTTGCCGACATGACGCGGGCCATCGAGATCGCACCCGAGTGGCCCGACGCGTTCGTCGCCCGCGGGCAACTGCACGACGCTGCGGGTCGGCGCGAGGCGGCCGATCGCGATTTCCTGCGGGCGTTCGAACTTGGCTACCAGGCGGGCTGGCTGACCGAGCGCGTCGCGGCGCTGAGGGGCGGCTGAGACGGCGACGGGAGCGGCGGACCGGGCTGCGACGGCACCACGTCAGGAAGCCGACATGAGAGCTTCGCCGTCAGGATCGACGGATCCACCGCGCCATAGGGGGCGATGCGGGCGCAGCCCGTGACCTCGCGGATCGCTACCGCGCCGCGCTCGGTCATCAGGGCCCCGGTCGCACCCCAGTCATGGGTCGCACGAACCGCCTGCGCGGCCTTTTCGGTGGCAAAGACGTCGATCTCCCACCCCTCGACCGTGACCCGCACCGGGTCCACGCCGAGAAAATCCGTCGAGGGGGTGTTGCACCCTGCCAGGGCGAGGACCGCGAGGGGGACGAAACGGTGCATGGACGGGCCTCCGACGGCAAACCTGCCCGCAGCATCGACCCCGACTGCTTAAGATTCGCTGAAAATGCTGCCCGTCAGCTCGCGACCTGGGCATGAAGCCGCGCCTTCAACGCCGCGTCGTCAAAGACGTCCTTATGGCAGGCCCGCGCGTGGATGCGCACGGGGCGGTTCAGATCCGGCAGGAACTGATGCCCGAGCGAGACCCAGCGATCGGGCTCCACCGCCGCGATCTCATCGGTCACGAGGACCGAGCGGCCGAGCGTCTTGGTCAGGTCGTCGATACGGGTGACCGCGTTCACCACCTCGCCGATCGCCGAGAACGACAGGCGCGAGGCAACCCCGATATTTCCGAACATCATCTCGCCCATGGCGAGCGAGATCGAGAACTGCATCTCCTGGGCATCCTCCTGGGCGCGGTAGGCGTCGAGACAGGCCAGCGCCTGCTCCATCGCCCGCGTCGCCGCCCGCACCGCATCGGGGCCGCCGATGTCGCCCTTGAGCGGGAAGATCGCGAGCACGCCGTCGCCGATATAGTCGAGCACCTCGCCGCCCTCGGCGATCACCGGTTCCGCGGTGCAGGCGTAATATGCCTTGAGGTAGCGAAGATAGGCCATGGGGTCCATGTGGCTCGACAGGAAGGTCGAGCCCCGCAGGTCCGAATACCACACGACGGCCTTGATCACCTCGCCATCGCCGAGCCGGTTCAGGCCCGACAGGACGCGCCGTCCGGCGGTGGGGCCGAGATAGGCCTCGCCCAGAGCCTCCATCACCCGCATCTGGATCGAAGCGTGGCAGGCGACGGCAAAGACCTTCTGGATCCGCGACAGCGCGATGATGTCGTCGCCGGTGAACCCCCCGGGGCGCTTGGTCGTCCAGCTCGCCATGATCCCGGTGGCGCCGCCCTGGTAGCTTTCGACCCGGGCGATGCGGAAGTTCGTCGCGGTCATGAAATAGTCGGTGTACCCCTCGTCATGCAGTTCCTGGAGCACGGGAAAATCGAGCAGCGCGCCCGGTCCCACCAGTGGACGCCGCAGGCGCGACAGGTCGTTGGTGATGATGTGATAGAAGGGCGAGGTCAGGAACGTCTCCGACAGCTCCGCCCGATGCGGATATTGGAAGAGCTTCGCGCCCTGATCGCGGTACCAGTAGATCTGTTCGGCCTGGAACAGCGGGTGCAGCGTCGGCCAGCTTAGCGCCGCGCGGTCGAGCGGGATGCCCGCGCCCCTGAGCCGGGTCGCGAGGCTGTCAAAGAGCGGCACGATCGCGGGATCGCGCAGCGCCTGTTCCAGAAGCCAGGCCTCGATTTCTTCGATCAGGATTTCGTGCTGCATTGCGCAAACATAGGGGCGGACCCGCCCCGCGAAAAGGGGCCCGTCAGCCCCGCGCCACCTTTCCCGCCATGTCGCGCCCGAGGATGCGCTCGAACGCGCCGCGGATGTCGGGTTTCTGGCGAAACAGCTTTTCCAGCGCCCCGCGCTCCCAGCTCAGCCAGATCCCCCCATCGGGCATCGTCACGGTCGCCGTCGCCCCCCCGCCGAGCAGAAGCGAGATCTCGCCGATGAAACAAGGGGGGATGATGTGGATCACGCGGTCCTGCTTCTGCACGGTCAAATCGCCGCGATGGATGAAATAGAGCCGCTCGGGCACCGCGCCGAGATGGGTCAACGTCACGGGGCCCGCCTCTGCGTGGCGGGTGCCCAGCGCATAGACCCGGCGAAACTCGCCGGGCGAGAGGCTGGCGAGATGGGTGAAGATCTCCCGCTGCTCGACCGTCATCCGCCCGTGCTGGCGGTCGCGCCAGATCTGCAGCATCACGACCGCGTTGACGCTGAAGATCGCCGTTGCCCAGAAGATCGATGCCCAGAGCGGCGTCGCGGGGTGGACGTAGTAGTAGATCGCCTCCAGCGCGAGATCGGCCAGCAGAAGGGCGCGCAGCCGGAGCTGGTCGCGCATCGAGAGCCCGATCAGCGCGAGCAGCGACGCAAGGTGGATGAGGAGGGCGGTCGGCGAGAAGAGGTCGGTCATCGGCGTTCCTGGGGCGTGACGGCGCCACGAGACCCGCAAACCTCGCGCCCCGCAAGCGCGGAGGCCCCGGCTCGCGTGCGCGCGCGCCCGCCACCGGTTCAGTGCCCGGCGAACCGCGCCTCGAGCTCTGACCGGCGGTCGTCGGTCAGCTTTTCGAACAGGTTCTCGGGCACGGCGAACGGGGACCCCGGGACCAGCGTGTCGAGCGCCAGGGTGTCCGGCCATGGCAGCGGCCCGCCGAGCGCGGTCGCGATCCCCGCCGACGTCCACGGGATGAACGGGGCCGACAGCGTGCCGTAGAGCGCGCCGAGATTGAGCGCAAAGCGAGTGATGGCGGCCGCGCGGTCGGGGTCGGTCCTGATCACCGACCAGGGCCCTGCGGCCTGGAGGTATTCGTTGCCCGCGACCCAGATCGCGCGCAGCTCGCCCGCCGCCTTGCGGATTTCGATGGCGTCCAGGTGCCCCTCGTAGGCGGCCAGCCGCTTCTGGAGCTCGGCGATCACCGAGGCTTCGGCGTCGCCGTAGCTGCCGCCCGCGGGCACCGTCTCGCCGAACCGGGTACGCGCGAACTTGGTGACGCGGCTGATGAAGTTGCCGAGCACATCGTTGAGGTCCTTGTTCACCCCGCCCTGGAAGCTGTCCCAGGTGAAGTTGCTGTCCGACCCCTCGGGGACGTTGCTGAGAAGCCACCAGCGCCAGGTGTCGGCGGGCAGGATCTCCAGCGCCTCGTCCATGAAGATCCCGCGGCCCTGGCTGGTCGAGAACTTGCCGCCCTCATAATTCAGGTAATTGAAGGATTTGATGTAATCCACGAGCTTCCACGGCTCGCCCGATCCCATCAGGGTCGCGGGAAAGCTCAGGGTATGGAACGGCACGTTGTCCTTGCCCATGAACTGGGTGTATCGCACGTCCCCGGCGCCGCGGTCGGTGCGCCACCACCGCTCCCACGCGGCGTCGGGCAGGCCGCGGGCGGCGGCCCATTCCGCCGCGCAGGCGATGTATTCGATGGGCGCGTCGAACCAGACGTAGAAGACCTTGCCCTCCATTCCCGGCCAGGGCGCGGCCCCCTTGCGCACCGGCACGCCCCAGTCGAGATCCCGCGTGATCCCGCGGTCCTGCAACCCGTCCCCGTCGTCGAGCCACTTGCGCGCGATCGAGGTGGAGAGCACGGGCCAGTCGGTTTTCGTGTCGATCCAGTCCCGCAGGCGGTCGCGCATCGCCGTCTGGCGCAGGTAAAGGTGGCGCGTCTCGCGCACCTCGAGATCGGTGGACCCCGAGATCGCCGAGCGGGGGTTGATGAGGTCGGTGGGGTCGAGCTGCTTGGTGCAGTTTTCGCACTGGTCGCCGCGGGCGCGGTCATAGCCGCAATTGGGGCAGGTCCCCTCGATGTAGCGGTCGGGCAGGAACCGCGCATCGGCATGGGAATAGACCTGCCGCTCGACCCGCTCCTCGATCAGCCCCGCATCGTCGAGCCGCGCCGCAAGCGCCTGGGTCAGCGCGTGGTTCTGGGGCGAGGACGACCGGCCGAAATGGTCGAACGACAGGCCGAACTGCTCGGCGATCCGCGTCTGAACCAGGTGCATCTCGGCGCAGTAGTCGGCGACCGGCTGGCCTGCCTTGGCCGCGGCAAGCTCGGCCGGGGTGCCGTGTTCGTCCGTCGCGCAGAGAAACAGCACCTCGTCGCCCCGCGCGCGCCGGTAGCGGGCATAGACATCGGCGGGAAGCTGGCTGCCCACGAGATTGCCGAGGTGCTTGATCCCGTTGATGTAGGGCAGGGCGGAGGTGACAAGGGTGCGCGGCATCGGGTACTCCCAGGAACGTCCCGCCCCCTTAGCGGATGCGCGTCCGTGGCGAAAGGCTCACCGCCGCCGGACCAGCCGCCCGATCAGGAAGCTCGTGCGCGGCGTGTCGCGGTAGGGCGCCTGGTCGGGCTTCGGCCGCACACCCATGCGCCAGAGTGCGAAGGCGATCAGGAATCCGTGCCCTGCGGCGACCAGCGCGAAGAGCGCGGGCGGGCCGAACGCCTCGATCAGGCTTGACGCCACAAGCGGCGAGGCGATGGCGCCCACACCGTAGAGGAACATGAGCGCGGCGTTCAGCTCCGTCATCTCCTCGGGCCGGGCGAAGTCGTTGGCATGTGCTGCGGCAAGCGAGAAGATCGGAAAGGTCACGACCCCGAAGACGAGCGCGCCAAGCAGCAGCCCCGGCCCGCTCAGCCCCAGCGTGCCCATGCCCGCGCAGACGGCGACGGCGGCGACCGAGATCGCCACCATCACCGTGCGCCGGTCGTACTTGTCCGCCAGCCATCCCGCGGGAAGCTGCGCGAGCGCGCCCCCCAGCACGGCGGCGCCGAGAAAGAGCGCGATCCCCCGGGTGTCGTGCCCCATCTGGGATCCGTACACCGGCCCGACCATGCGGAAGGCGGGATTGGTGACACCCGCCACCACCACCCCCGCGGCCCCGAGCGGCGACAGCCTGCACGCGGCCCATGGGCGCAGCCGCGGCGCCTCGGGCACCGGCGGCTCGGGCGCGCGGGTGAGCGCGAGGGGGAGCAGGCAGAGGCAGCAGAGGATGGCCACGATGTTGTAGGAAATGTAGGAGACCGGCTCGAGCACCGCGATCATCATCTGTGCCACCAGCGACGCGGTAAGGTCCACAAGCCGGTAGACGCCGAGCACCCGGCCCCGGGTCTCGTTGGTCACCCGCGCCTGCAGCCAGACCTCGATCACGGTGTAGGCGCCCGCGACTGCAAACCCCGTCATGACGCGCATCCCCGCCCAGGCGACGGGGTCGATGAAGAGCGGATGGGCCAGCGCCCCGATGGCCCCCGACACGGCAAAGGCGGAAAAGGCCCGGATATGCCCCACCGACCCGATCATCCGCGGCGCCAGCCAGCAGCCGAGAAAGAAGCCCACGAAATGTGCAGAACCGAGCAGCCCGATTTCCGTCGTCGAGAAGCCCAGGGCGATCCCGCTCAGCGCGTCGAGCGGGATCAGCGCGCCCGAGCCGAGCTGCACGAACGCGATGGAGAGGAGGAGGGCGGCAAGCGACAGGAGGAGGCGCATCGGCAGGGTCCGGGTTCCCCCGCACCATGGGGGATCGCGGTGGCGCGCGAAAGCGCTTTCCCCCCGCGTCCTCTGGGGCGACATCACCATCGCTTGTCCCCCCCCGACCCCGTTGGTATGACAAGCCCGGTCTGGACGGCCCGGCATCGAAGGGGAGAGGTGGATGGCGCGCGACGGCGGGGGGGCGGCCGGTGTGTCATCGGGGGCGTCGGCCGAACGTCCCAAGGGGCGCGGGGTCGGGCCGCTTGCGGGGCTTGCGCCGTTCCTCTGGCCCTATCGCGGGCTTCTCTTCGCGGCACTCCTGGCCCTGATCGTCACGGCGGGGCTGTCGCTCGCCCTGCCGCTGGCGGTGCGGCGGGTGGTAGACGGATTTTCGGTCGAGGCTGTGACCCAGGTCGATGCCTATTTCGCCGCCGCCATCGGGATCGCGGCCCTGCTCGCCATCGGCACCGCGATCCGCTTCTGGCTCGTCACCCGCCTGGGCGAGCGAGTGGTGGCCGACATCCGCACCGCCGTCTATGCCCGGGTGATCGGGATGAGCCCTGCGTTCTTCGAGCGGCTCCTGACCGGCGAGGTGCTGAGCCGCTTGACCACCGACACGACCCTGATCCAGAGCATCGTGGGATCGTCG
>JANNOT010000085.1:0-5145 GCA_031399375.1 Paraoceanicella sp. | reverse complement strand
GACACCGGCAGGCCGGTCGATCCGGAGCAGGGTCGGCAGGTTTACCGCACCGGGCAGGCTGCGCTCGCACTCGTCGAAGGGCGGGCAGTAGATGACCTGCTCGACGGCGCAGATCGCCCGGACGGGCGTCTCGGCGGCGTTCGCAGCCGACGAGGCGACGCAGGCGAGGCCGAGGACGGCAGACAGGGCGTGTCGCATGGCGGGTGCCTCCGGGCGCGGTTGGCAGGGCGTGGACACAACCGTTCGGCGCGCCGACGCACGGCGGCAACGGCTTGCAGGTAGGTTACCGTAACGTGCCAAGGCGTCTGCGCCCCGCCATTCCGCTCGGCGTCAACGGAGCATTGCCGCCACGTCCATGCCGGCGTTCTGCAGCCCGTCTATCACCATCGCGATGATTTCGGGGTGGATGTTGCGCGCCTGCAGATACGCGACCGCCGTGGGGGCGAATGCAGGGTCGATTGCCTCGATCCGCTCGACCGCGGCTGCGGCCTCCGCCTCCAGTCCGAGCTGACCGGCTGCCATGGCGACGAGCATGTGGCCATAGATCTGCCGGGGCAGTGCGACCTGCCGCGCCTCCTCGAGCGCATCTCGGTAGCGCGCCTGACGGTAGTGATGGAGCGAGAGACCGATCCGGAACGTGCCCGGCTGCGAAAGGCTGCGCGCGGCCACCGCCTCGAGCAGCGGCAGGCCGTCCTCCCAGCCGTCGGTGAAGACGAGGCGAAGCCCGAGTTCGGCCATCAGTTCGGTGTCGTTCGGATTGAGCCTCAGCCCGTCGCGTGCGACGGCCAGGCTGCTTTCCACATCGTTGGCCAGCCAGTGGGCCAGCGACAATGCCTGATGCCCGCGTGTCGAACCCGGCGCGAGCTTCAGGGCGCGCCGCGCATGGGCGAAGGCCGCGTCGAGCGCGCGCCCGTCCTGCGGCCCGTCGCCGTGCCGGAGCCTGTGGGCATCGATGTAGACGAGGGAAAGTGCCGCGAACGCCTCGGCATAGGTCGGCTGTCTGGCGACCGTGCGCTCCAGACAGTCCTTGACCGGACCGTATTCGTCCGGGGCGTGCGTGTCCCAGTAGATGTAGAACTGAACGACGCAGGAATAGGCGGACAGCGTGCCTGCACTCTGACCCTCCAAGGCGCGCGCCTCCTCCTGGAAGATCACGCCATAGGGCTGCGCGAGGGCCTGGGCGATGCGATCCGCGATTGCGTCGCGCGCCCGCAGGATGTCGTCCACCGCCAGCGCGCCCTCGAAGTCGCCGGACCAGAGAAAGCGGCCCGTCGCCGTCTCGCGCAGCAGCGCCTCGATCTTGAATGCGCCGGGGCTGCGAACCACGCTGCCCGACAGGACGTAGTCGATCCGGGCACCCCGACCCGCCGCGGTGCGCATCAGGTCGGCATCGCTGGTATCGGCCCCGGTCGGGTCGGTTCCGAACACGATGAGGTCGTTGAACCGCGTGAGCCGGGCGGCGATCTCTCGTCGCAGCCCCAGGCCGAAGGTGGGAAACGATGCGTGGTCCCCCTCCTCATCGAAGGCGGCGACAAAGATCGACGGCGCCGACCGGGCCACGCCTGCGGTCTGCGCCGCCTGGGAGATGTCGCTGCGCTCTGCGGCCACCATGGCGATGACCGCAATGATCGCCACGCATCCGGCGATCGCGCCGAAATAGGGCCAGCGTGGTCGGCCCCGCCTCGCCGTTCCGGGCGACGTTACCGGTTGCTCGTGGTCGACCGGGGCGTGCAGCGGTGGCGGGTCGGGGCGCCTCGCGTTTGCAAAGCTCGGCACGTACGACCCCTTGAGGATCTCGATCCGCACCGGGTCGTCCATCCCCGCGACGAGGTAATAATGCTCGAGCGCGCGGCGGAGCCTGCTCGCCTCGATCCGGACGATGGGATCGAGCTGCGGGTCGAACGATCCATCCCGGCCGAACACCACCGTGGCCACACTGTAGGCCTTGATCCGGCTCGCGTTGCCCGCGAGCGTCTCCTCGACCACGTAGGTGAGAAACCGCCGATTTCGCTCGGACGCCTCGAAAGTGGGCGACGAGATGATCCGCACGACCTGCGCCCGGACGTCCCCCGGTGCGGGACCTGTCCCTTCCGTTTCCATTAAGCGGACCCCAGCGCGGTGTGTTCCCGCGTTTTTCCCCCGTTAAGAATACACGGAATCGGCCCGACACTCGATTGGTTTCTCAAGCCGACGCCAGCACCTGCCGCGACATCGGATACCGGAAAACTTGGGTGCGCCGCGCCGCCCGACCCGGAGGCACGGCGCAATCCGGGGGCGCATCACCCCGCGCATGCCCGCCGCAGCGGGTGCGAAAAGCCGCCGTTCGATGCCGAGGTTACAGCAACGTGCTTCCGCCGCGCCACCCGCGCGGACCATCCTTGCGCCAAGAAGCCGGTGTGAGCCCCACCGTCGAGAAAGCGATGCCCGCCATTGGACCCTCGCACCTCGTCTTGCCCAACACGCTGCGGCGTTTCGCGACGGATGCCGCGCTGGTCGCCCGCCTTGCGAGCGAGGATCCCACGTTTCGCGGCGTCTGCGACGACTACGAACTGGCGGCCGACATGCTGGCGCGGCTGCTGCATGACGGTGGCCGCGAAAGCGAGACGTCCGAATACCGGATGCTCGCGACCGAGCTTGAAGAGGAAATCCGGACACTGCTGCAGAATGCCGTCTAGATCCCGGCTGGCCGGGTCCGCCGCACCCGACATCGGGATCCCGCGGATTGCGCAGGGCACCGCACCGACAGGACGCCACGCGTGCCCCATTCGAAAGGACCAGAGATGCTGACCAGACGCGCGCTTCTCGCCACCCTGCCCGCCGCAGCGCTGACCGCGACGCTCGCCGCATCGTCCGCGCATGCCAAGACCCGCGAGGAGCTGGAGGCCGCCGCGGAGCTGACGCTCGCGCGCCTCAAGCTCGCCGAGCCGGTCACCGACCGGATGATCAGATCGGCTGCCGGCATCCTCGTCTTTCCGCGGATCGTGCGCGCCGGTCTCGTCGTCGGCGCTTCGGTGGGCGAGGGCGTCCTGCGCGTGAAGGGCAAGACCGAGGGCGTCTACCACTCTGCCGCCGCGTCGGTCGGGCTCCAGGCCGGGGTCTCGGAATACGGCTATGTCATGTTCCTGATGGACAAGGCAGCGCTCGACTACGTCCGCGACACCCGCGGCTGGGAGATCGGGGTCGGCCCGAACGTGACGGTGGCCGACGAAGGCGTGGCCCGTCGGCTGTCCACCTCGACGGTGCAGGACGGCGTTTACGTGTTCTTTGTCGACCAGCAGGGCCTCTTTGCCGGCGCGGGTCTCGAAGGATCGAAGATCTCGCGCATCGCCGACTGAGCGGCTGCGTGTCAGGACGATGGAGGGGAAGAGGCAGCATGCGACAGGTCAGCCAGGACGACGCCGTCGGCGGGGGTGCGTTGTGAGAATCTCGGCCGGTCTGGCGCTGGCGCTGCTCTGCGCGGGGGCGCTTTCCGCCTGCTCGAGCGCGCTGACCCGCCGTGCGCCGCCGCCCGAGGTTGCCGATCTTGCGCAGCCCTTCGGGATCGCCGGGCTTCGCGATTGGGGTGACGCACTGCCCGCCTCGGAAGTCACAGCGATCATTGCGCGCCGGGAGCCGCAAATGCGGGCGCTTTTCGCCACCGAGATTGCCGCGGGACGGACGCCGCAGGTGGACTATCTGGCGCTGTCGGGCGGCGGCCAGTGGGGCGCCTTCTCCGCCGGAGTGCTGGATGCCTGGACCAAAAGCGGGACGCGGCCGAAGTTCCTCGGCGTCTCCGGCGTCTCTACCGGGGCGATCATCGCGCCGTTCGCCTTCCTCGGGCCGAAATACGACGCGACCCTGCGCGAGATCTACACGCAGTACGCGACGGTCGATCTGGTCGAATCGACAATATTCTCGGGTCTCGTCTCGGGCACGGCCCTCGCCGACACAACCCCGCTCGCCCGAATGATCGCCAAGTACATCACGCCGGAGCTTTTGTCGGAGATCGCCGCCGAGCATCGCGCCGGACGGATCCTTTACGTCGGCACGACAAATCTCGACGCCGGACGCCCGGTGATCTGGGACATCGGTGCGATCGCGGATTCGGGTGCGCCCGGGGCCCTCGATCTTGTCCGCGACCTCATCCGCGCCTCGGCTGCGATCCCGGTGGCATTTCCGCCGATCTTCGTCGAGGTCGTCGCACCGGATGGCGAGGTCTATGACGAGATGCATGTCGATGGCGGGGCGTCGTCGCAGGTCACGTTCCTGTCGCCGCAGGTGGCGATCGCCGCATCGACCGTCGCGGTCCTGGGGCGCAACATCGACCGCCGCTTGTGGGTGATCGTCAACAACGACCTGGAGCCGCCGCGGCGCCAGATCTCTCCGCGGCTTCCCGCGATTGGCGCGGCGGCGGTAAGCTCGCTGATCCGCGGTAGCGGCGTCGGCGACGTCTACCGCCTCTACGCGATCACCGAGCGGGACGACATCGAGTTCAACGTCGCCTGGATCCCCCCCGCAACACCCTGTCCCGAACCGACCGAGGATTTCGACCGCACGTTCATGGCATGCCTCTACGGCCATGGCGGCGATCTGTTGCGCGCGGGCACGCTCTGGCGCGAAACGCCACCGTTCTTTGCGGCGCCACCCCGCATCTGAGGTGATGGCGTGAGACCGGCCCGGCGGGCGTTGCGGTCGCTTTCCCGCCACGAAACGGAGCGGGGACAGATGACGCGCTTGGTCCCCCCTGCCCGAGGCTCCATTTGCGGCCCTCGGGGCGCAAGGTCGTATCGGTGGGGTGCGCTCACGCAGGGCCCGAGGCAGACGATCGGTGTGCCGAGGTCATGGGCCGCGATGGTTTGCCGACCCTGCAATCGGCAAAGGGCGCGGCGACGGCTGCGGGCGCGAGGAAGGGGGCAGTGCCAACCCTGGATTGTCCTGGGCGAAGTAGAATATTGCCTGTAAAGTAGCAAAAATTCTGAAAAGCGATGGAATTTAGCCTAAAAAATATGCATATGCCCTTTCCGTGCTTGCGCAGAAATTAAGCGCTTGCTTAGTTTTCTCCGATGCTCAGCATGAGGAAAACGGGAGATATTGAATGCATCATGCACCTCGCGCCGCCATCCGGTGCTTCGTCCTGGCCCTTTGCGCCACTTTCGCGCTCGCGGG
>JANNOT010000081.1:0-6730 GCA_031399375.1 Paraoceanicella sp. | reverse complement strand
CTTCGTGAAACCCCTCACGGATTATTTCAACAAGGCGATGCGCGAGGAATGACGCGTCGCCCCCCCGACAGCGGCACCGCGATGGCGGAAGGACGGACCCATGGGTGAGATCGACCGGCGGCTCGCCGAACTCGGCATCGTCCTTCCGGAGGCCCCGGCCCCTGCGGCGAACTACGTGCCCTTCGTCATCGCGGGAAACATGGTCTACGTATCGGGCCAGATCTCGCGAGGGCCCGACGGGATGCTGACCGGCAGGCTCGGCGCCGACCTGACGGTCGAGGACGGGCGGTCCGCCGCGCGCGTCTGCGCGCTCAACCTGATCGCGCAGCTGCGCGCGGCCTGCGGGGGCGACCTCGGTCGTCTCGTCCAGGTCGCAAAACTGACGGGGTTCGTCAACGCCACCCCCGATTTCACCCAGCACCCCGCGGTCATCAACGGCGCCTCGGACCTGATGGTCGAAGTGTTCGGCGATCGCGGCCGCCATGCCCGCGCCGCCGTCGGCTGCGCCTCGCTCCCCCTCGGCGTCGCGGTCGAGGTGGAGGGCGTGTTCCGCATCGCCTGATGCCCGCCCTTCCCCCCGGGTTCCTTGCGCGCCCCTTTGCCCATCGCGGCCTGCATGACCCCGGCGCGGGGATCATCGAGAATTCGCGTGCCGCGGTCGCAGCGGCAGTGGCGGCGGGCTATGGCATCGAGATCGATGTCCAGCTGTCGGCCGACGGGGCGCCGATGGTGTTCCACGACGACGACCTGCCCCGGCTGACCGGGGCCGAGGGCCCGCTGGCCGCGCGCTCGGCCGCGGCGCTCGCGGCCCTGACCCTGGCCGGCGGGGATGAGGGGATCCCCACGCTGGACGACATCCTCGCGCTGGTCGCGGGCCGGGTGCCGCTTCTGATCGAGATCAAGGACCAGGATGGCAGGCTCGGTCCCGCCGTCGGCAGGCTGGAGGCGCGCGTTGCCCATGCGCTGCGCCGCTATGCCGGGCCGGTGGCGGTGATGTCGTTCAACCCCCACAGCGTCGCCGCGATGGCCGCGATCGCCCCCGCCCTGCCCCGCGGCCTGACCACCTGCCGGTTCGAGGCCGACGACTGGCCCGACGTCCCGCCCGCGCGCCGCCACACGCTTGCAGCCATCCCCGATGCCCGGCGCCTCGGCGTCGCGTTCGTCTCGCATGATCACAGGGCGCTCGACGATGCCCCCGTCGCAGCCCTGCGCGGCGGTGGGCTGCCGGTGATCTGCTGGACCATCCGCACCCCTGCCGCGGCGGACGCCACGCGCGACCGCGCCGCCGCAATCACCTTCGAGGGCTTCCGCCCGGACCCAGCGGCCGGGTAGTTCCCCGGACCGTCCCGGGCCCCCGACCGCGACCACGTCCCCTGCACCCTCCGCGGCCCCGCGCACCCTTGACACCCCGCACCGACCGGCCACCTTGCGGGGCATGGATGACGCCAGAGCGATCGAGATCAGCGTGTTGCCCGGTCTCGGCGCCATCGCGGCGGCCGACTGGGACGCCTGCGCGTGCCCGGAGGCGTCGAGCGGCCGCGCGAACGATCCCTTCACCACCCACCGGTTCCTCAAGGCGCTGGAGGACTCGGGATCTGTCGGTGCGCGAACCGGCTGGCAGCCTCGCCATCTCGCCGCCCATGCCGACGGCGAACTGGTCGGCGTCATGCCGCTCTACGCCAAAAGCCACAGCCAGGGCGAATACATCTTCGACCACAACTGGGCCCATGCCTACGAGCAGGCGGGGGGCCGCTATTACCCCAAGCTTCAATGCGCCGTCCCCTTCACCCCCGCCACCGGGCGTCGGCTGCTGGTTCGCCCGGGACCGATGGCCGGGACCGCAGCGGCCGCCCTCGTCCAGGGTGCAGTGGAACTGGCGCGCGCCAATGGCGTGTCCTCGCTCCACATCACCTTCTGCACGGGCGACGAGGCGGCGGCGGGCGCGGCCCTCGGCCTCATGCCCCGCACGGGGCAGCAGTTCCACTGGGAAAACCGCGCCTATCCCGATTTCGACGCGTTCCTCGCCGCCCTCGCCTCGCGCAAGCGCAAGCAGATCCGCAAGGAACGCGCGACGGCGGCCGAGGCGGGGGAGATCGTGCAGCTGACCGGTGCCGCGATCCAGCCCGCGCACTGGGAGGCGTTCTGGCGGTTCTACCAGGACACCGGCGCGCGCAAATGGGGCCGTCCCTACCTGACCCGCGCGTTCTTCGATCATGCCCATGACAGCCTGCGCGACGACATCCTCATGGTGCTCTGCCTGCGTAACGGGCGCCCCGTCGCGGGGGCGCTGAACCTGATCGGGCGCGACTGCCTCTACGGACGCTACTGGGGCTGCACCGAGGAGTACCCCTGCCTGCATTTCGAGCTCTGCTATTATCAGGCGATCGACTACGCCATCGCCCACGGGCTCGCGCGGGTCGAGGCGGGGGCGCAGGGCGAACACAAGCTGGCCCGCGGCTACCTGCCCGCCCCGGTCCATTCGCTCCACTGGATCGCCGATCCCGGCTTTGCCCGGGCCGTGGACAAGTACCTCTGTGCCGAACGGGCCGCCGTGGACCGGGAGATCGAGGTGCTGACCGATTACGGCCCCTTCAGGAAATGTGCCCCCGATGCCCCGGACCCCGATTGACCCCGACGCCCGCGCGCAGCTGATCGCGAACGGCTGGGTGCATGACCCCGCGCGCGACGCGCTCGCGAAAACCTATCGCTTTGCGGATTTCAATGTGGCCTTCGCGTGGATGACCCGCGTGGCGATGATGGCCGAGAAGCTGGACCACCACCCGGAATGGTCGAACGTCTACCGTACCGTCGAGGTGACGCTGACCACCCATGATGCGGGCGGGCTGACTGCACTCGACGCAGCCCTGGCGAGCTTCATGGACAAGGCCGCAGGATAGGGCGATTCGTGGTCCGTCAAGGCTGCGCAGCACCGCGCGCCTTCGCGCGGCTTGGCCTTTACGGACCACGAATCGCCCTTAGGCTGGACCACGCGGTTGAGCAGCCTGCTGCTCAACCGCTTCCCCAGCAGCCTTTCCCTTCCCCCTAGGGCCAGGTCGCGACCGGCGGCAGGCTCATCAGCACCGCCTCCGGGTTGTGCCCGGTCTGGAGCCCGAACTGCGTGCCCCGGTCGTAGACGAGATTGAATTCCGCATACCGCCCGCGGCGGATCAGCTGCCAGTCGCGGTCCGCGTCAGTCCAGCTTTCGCCCTGATGCTTCTGCGTCAGGGGCACGAAGGCATCGAGAAACGCACGCCCGACATCCTGGGTGAAGGCGAAGTCCGCCTCCCACGCGCCCGTGCAGAGATCGTCGTAGAAGATGCCGCCCACGCCGCGGGGCTCCTTCCAGTGCTGGATCATGAAGTACTCGTCCGCCCACGCCTTGAACCGCGGATAATAGGCCGGGTCGTGCCGGTCGCAGGCAGCGCGGAGCACACCGTGGAAGAACGCCGTGTCCTCGGCCACCTCAACCATGGGGTTGAGGTCCGATCCCCCGCCGAACCACCACGCCCCCGGGGTCCAGAACATCCGGGTGTTCATGTGCACCGCGGGGCATTTGGGCGAGCGCATATGGGCGACCAGGCTGATGCCGGCCGCCCAGAACCGCGGGTCCGCACCGAGCCCCGGGATCTCGCGCCGCGCCGTCAGGCTGCGCTGCGCCTGCGCACCGAGCAGGCCGTAGACGGTCGAGATGTTGACCCCCACCTTCTCGAAGCAGCGCCCGCCGCGCATCACCGACATCACGCCGCCGCCCGCGTCGCCCTCGCCCTCGCGCCGCGTCTCCTTGCGGGTGAAGCGGCCTGGGGCGAGGTCGGCGAACGGCCCGGTGGTTTGGGCGTCCTCGAGCGTCTCGAAGGCGGTGCAGATGCGTTCGCGCAGCGCCGCGAACCAGGCGGCGGCGCGCGCCTTCTGCGCATCGGGTGTGTCGGTCATGCCTGCGTCCTCCTCGCCCCGTCATAGTCCGATCCGGGGCGCAAGCTCCAGAGGGCGCGGGGACCCCTGTGGCCGTGGCGCATCATCTCCGCCCGCCGATCCCGACCCCGCTCGACAATCATGCCCGGTTTTGCTAAGCGGTCCGGGCCGACACCAAGGGGAGGCACGTGCATGCAGTATTTCCGGTCCGCAAACCCGATCTGACGCGGCCCCGACGCGGGGTCCGCCCCGCATCCCCTGCATCGCCACCCCTGATCCGAGGCCTTTCCATGTTCCGGTATTTCGAGAACCTGGTCGATCCGTTCGCCCGGTTTGACAGCAGCAATCCCGCGGGCTCGATATGGCCCTTCATGACCTGGCACCTGCGCCCCTATCGGCGCCTGCTGGCCGTGATGGTCCTGACCGGCACCCTCGTCGCATTCGTGGAAACCGGGCTGATCTTCTATTCCGGCCGGGTCGTGGACCTGATGGGCGCGACCGGCGCGGGCGGGTTCTGGCAGGCGCACGGGCTCGAGATGCTGGCCGCCACGATCTTCATCCTCTTTGCCCGCCCCGTGCTGATCACGCTCAACATGGCGCTGCTGAATCAGTCGCTGGCGGGCAACCTCAACCCCCAGGCGCGCTGGCGGGCGCACAAGCACCTGCTGGGCCAGTCGGTCAGCTTCTTTCAGAACGATTTCGCCGGGCGGCTCGCGAACCGGGTCATGCAGGTCGGACCGGCGGTGGAGGATTCCGCGTTCATCGCGCTGGAAGGCATCTGGTATTCCACCGCCTACGTGATCGGCGCGCTGCTGATCCTGGGCGAGATCAATGGTTGGCTCGCGATACCGCTCGCGATCTGGGTCATGCTCTATGTCGGCTTCGTCGTCTGGATCGCGCCGCGCGTGGGCCGGGCGTCCGAGAAGGTGAGCGCGTCGCGCTCCACCGTCACGGGCCGGGTTGTCGACAGCTACACCAACATGGAAACGGTCAAGCTCTTTGCCCATGGCGCGCGCGAGGAGGCGTATGCGCTCCGCGCCGTGAAGGTGTTCCGTGTGCGGTTCCTGCGCTTTCTGCGGCTGATGACAACCATGTCGTTCGGGCTCGCGACCCTCAACGGTCTGGTAATCGTCGGGGTCGTGGGTCCCGCGGTGTGGATGTGGAGCGAGGGGATCGTGAGCGTGGGCGATGTCGCCGCCGCCTCGGCCCTGACCCTGCGCCTGAACGCCATGACTGGCTGGATCATGTGGGTGACCATCCAGCTCTTCGAGCACGCAGGCGTCATGCGCGAATCGCTCGAAAGCCTGAAGGTGCCCCATGCCGTGGTCGATGCACCCGCGGCCGTACCGCTGGCGGTCAGCCGGGGAGAGATCCGGTTCGAGGGCGTGAGCCATCATTACGGCAAGGGCGCGGGCGGGCTCGACCGGCTTACCCTGACGATCCGGGGCGGCGAGAAGATCGGGCTGATCGGCCGGTCAGGCGCGGGAAAGTCGACACTAGTCAACCTTCTCCTGCGCTTCCACGATGTCGAGGGCGGACGGATCCTGATCGACGGCCAGGACATCGCAGGCGTGACCCAGGACAGCCTGCGCCGCCAGATCGGCATGGTCACCCAGGACAGCTCGCTCCTGCACCGATCGGTGCGCGACAACGTCCTTTACGGCCAGCCCGACGCAAGCCCGACGGCGATGCAGGCGGCGGCGGAGCGTGCCGAGGCGGGGGATTTCGTCGCCCGGCTGCGCGACGCCGCGGGGCGCAGCGGCTTTGACGCCCATGTCGGCGAGCGGGGCGTCAAATTGTCCGGGGGCCAGCGGCAGCGGATTGCGATCGCCCGCGTCATCCTCAAGGATGCACCGATCCTCGTGCTCGACGAGGCGACATCGGCGCTGGACAGCGAGGTCGAGGCCGCGATCCAAGACACGCTCTATGGCGTGATGGAGGGTAAGACCGTGATCGCCATCGCCCATCGGCTGTCCACCATCGCCCGGATGGACCGGATCGTGGTTCTCGACGACGGCCATGTCGCCGAGGAGGGGTCGCACCAGGATCTGCTTGCCCGCGGCGGTCTTTATGCCGGGTTCTGGGCGCGGCAATCCGGCGGCTTCATCGGGCTCGAGGCGGCCGAGTGATCGGGCGTCCGGTCGCGGAACCGGCGGCGCCCGAGGGCGTTGGATACCTTGTGCGCCGCCCCGCCCGGGGGCGTGTGCCGGGGAAAGATGCGGGCGTCGCATCCCCGCGAGCGGTCGGGGAGTGCTGCCCATGCTAACCGTCACGCGCCGCTGGCTCGAGGGTCTGATCGACCCCGTGGCCGCCGCAGACGGTGCCCCGCCCGCGGCGCTTCTGCCCTTCATCGCCTGGGCGCTGCGCGGCGCGGGTCTGTCGATCGGGTTGCTGGCCGGGCTCAACCTGATGCTCGGCGTGGCCGAGGTCGCGGCCGCACTCATGCTCGGCTGGGTGATCGACAGGGCCGCGTCCGATGGCCCGGCCGTGTTCTGGCAGGCGAACACGGCCACCCTGCTCGCGATCGCCGGGTTCTTCGTGCTGCTACGCCCGATCCTGCTCGCGCTTTCGGCTGGGATCACCAGTCTGTCGATCAATCCCGGCCTCGTGTCGCTCATCCTGTTGCGGCTGCATCGCCACACGCTTGGGCAGTCCATCACCTTCTTTGACGACGACTTCGCCGGGCGCTTGTCGCAAAAACAGGTGCAGACCGCGACCGCATTGACCTCGGCGATCTCCGAGGGGTGCAACGCCCTGCTCTTCGGCCTTGCGGCGCTTTTCGGCGCCGTTGCGATGATGGGCGAGGTGGGGGTCTGGCTGG
>JANNOT010000061.1:0-7015 GCA_031399375.1 Paraoceanicella sp. | reverse complement strand
CCCAGTGCGCAGGCCGGTGGGTTCGCGCTTCTGAGCCTGTCGCGCGACGAGGAGACCACGGCCGACCGCAGCTTCGGCTTTGATCCCTTCGAGGATCGCCGGTCCGAGACGGCCGCGTTCGGCCTCGGTGGAACCCTCAGGCTGGAGGGGCGCAGGCTCGTGTCGTTCTTCACCTCGATCGGTCGCACGGTAACGGACCGCGACCTGCGCCGGGTGCTGTCGGACCAGAGCGCGACCTTTCTCTTCGAGGCCGACACCCGCCAGACGATCGAAAGCGGGTTCGTCGCGCTCAACCTGCGCCGCGTCGATGCGGGGGGCAGCTGGAGCGCGGGGGTGGAGCTTGACCGCATGCGGGTCCAGACGGGGTTTGCCTCGGCGCTGGTCGATCTCGCCACCGGCGACGTGCGGGCCGAGACCGCCGCAGATGACCGCACGATGCGCGCGGCCCGGGTCTATGCCGATCGGCGCCAGCGTCTGGGGGCGGGGCTGGAGGGCGAGGCCGGGCTCACGCTCCTCGGCCTCGATGACGGGACGGGGCGCGAGCTTGCGGTCGGCGCGCGGGCGGGGCTCGTCTTCGCACCGCGCGAGGACCAGCGCCTGCGTGCGGGTCTGGTGCGCGAGGTGGCGGGGCCCGGGCTGACCCTCGCCCCGGTGACCCTGCTGGGGCTCCTGCCCGTCGCCGCGCCCCTGGACCGGGGCAGCACGGCGACGGGGCCCATCCTGCGCTGGGACGGCGAATTCGCCGACCGCCTCCACCTGTCGGTCGAGCACCAGAGCCTCTGGCTCGACACGCTCAGCTTCGATACCGGGGATGTGCTCGCCCCGCTCGCGATCGATGCGGCGCGGGTCCATCGCACCGCGCTCGCCGCCGAGTTCTGGCTCGGCCACGGGATCGGGATCGGCGGGGCGCTGGTCCATGCCCCAGGCGAGGTCACCTCCGGCCCGGGCGAGGGGTCCGACATCCCCGGCCTGCCCGAATGGTCCGCCCGCGCCGGGATCGGTTTTGTCCATCCGGCCCAGATCCGCGCCCGGCTGGACGGGGTCTGGACCGGCCCACGGGCAGGCGACACTGCGGGCACGACGCTCGACCCGGTCTGGAGCGTCGATGCGAGCCTCGCGTGGGAGCCCCCGAGCCGGCGCGCCCGCGTGGCGCTCGAGGCGCGCAACCTGACCGATGCGCGGATCGAGCAGCCCTTCGGCGCGGCGCCGCTCGGCCGCTCGGTCTGGCTGTCGGCGACGGTCCGGTTCTAGGGATGGGCAGCCTCGCCATCGGCATGGCAGCGGCCTTGGGGGCGATCGTGCTCGCCCTCCTCGGGACGCTCGGCCCGCTCGACCGGCTGCTCTATGACCAGATCGTCACGCGCCTGCCCGCCGGTCCGCCGCCTGCAGCCCTGCTGGTCGCCATCGACGAGCCGTCCTTTGCCGAGATCGGGCAGCGCTGGCCGTGGGACCGGGCGCTCCATGCCCGGCTGATCGTGGCGCTGCGCGAAGCCGGTGCGCGGACCATCGCCTTTGACATCCTCTTCGTCGATCCCGGCGATCCCGCCGACGATGCAGCATTCGTGGCGGCGATGGGGCCGGATGTGGTGCTCGGCGCCGACCGCGACCGCATCGACACCCCCCAGGGCGTCGTCGAGACCGAGGTCCTGCCGCTACGCGTCCTGCGCGACGCGGGCGCGCGCTGGGGGCGGGTGGACCTGCCGCTGGATCCCGATGGCGGGGTGCGGGCGCTCGCCCCTTCGCCGCTCGGGCTTGCGCGTGCCATCCTCGGACCCGATGCGCCCGTGCCGCCGCCCGGCGCGCGGATGGCCTTCGCGGGCGCGGTCCCCCGCGTGTCCTACTACCAGGCGCTCGACCCCGATGCGATGCTGCCCCCCCACATGATCGCGGGGCGCGACGTGATCGTGGGCCTTGCCCTGCGCTACCCGGCCGAGGTCGGGACCCAGGGTCAGGACATGTTCCGCACCCCCTGGACTGCCCGGGGGGCGGGCCTGATGCCGGGGGCGGAGGTGCAGGCCCATGCGCTTCACGCGCTTGCCACGGGGGCGTGGATCGCACCGGGGCCGGTCTGGGCCGCGCCGCTCCTGGCGCTGGTCCTCGGGGTCGGGGCCGCGATGGGCGCGCGCGGCCGCGGCCCCGCCGGCGCGACAATCGTCATCGTCGGCGGCGCGACGGTTGCAGCCGCCGTGGTCGGGGGGGCGCTCGCGCTCGGCCATTGGATCGCGCCGGGCGCGCCGCTTCTGGCGCTCGTCCTCGCCGGGATCGGGCAGGAGGGGGCGGATCTCGCCCGCGAGCGCCAGGCGCGGCGGGCGGTGGTCCACGCCTTCTCCCACTACCTCGCCCCCTCCATGGTCGAGCGCCTGGCCCGCGACCCGCGCGCCCTTCGGCTTGGCGGGGAGTTGCGCACCATCACCGTGATGTTCTGCGATCTGCGCGGCTTCACCACCCTGGCGGAGGCGATGAAGGACGACCCCGAGGCGCTGACGACGCTCGTCACCCGCGCCCTAACCCCCATCGCGGATGCGGTGCTGGCCGAGGAGGGGGCGATCGACAAGTTCCTCGGCGATTGCGTCATGGGGATCTGGAACGCGCCGCTCGACACGCCCGACCATGCCGACCGGGCGATCGCGGCGGGGGTGCGGGCGCTCGACGCCATCGCCGTGCTGAACCGCACGCTTGCCGCCGAAGGGGGGCCCCGCGTCGCGGTCGGGGTCGGCATCAACACCGGCGCCTGCGTGGTGGGCAACATGGGGACCGCCCAGCGGTTCGACTACACCGCGCTCGGCGACGCGGTGAACGTCGCCGCGCGGCTCGAGGAAATGACAAAAACCCTTGGACCGCCGCTCCTGATCGGCGCCGACGCTGCCGCGGCCTCGACCCGCACCGACCTTGTCCCCGTGGGCGATGTTGCCCTGCGCGGCCGCGCGGCCGCGGTCGGGGTCTACACGCTCGCGGCGCTCATTCCTTCACCGCGCCCGTCATCGAGCTGACGTAGTAGTCAACGAAGAACGAATACAGGATCACGACCGGCAGCGATCCGACCAACGCGCCGGACATGAGCGCCCCCCATTCGTAGATGTCGCCCCGCACGAGTTCGGTTAGCACGCCCACCGGCACCGTCTTGTTCTCGGACGACGAGATGAAGGTCAGCGCATAGATGAATTCGTTCCAGCTGAGCGTGAACGCGAAGATGCCCGCCGAGATCAGGCCCGGCACCGCGAGCGGCAGGATGACCTTGGTCAGGATCTGCCACCGGCTCGCTCCGTCCACCAGGGCGGATTCCTCCAGCTCGAAGGGAATCGAGCGGAAATACCCCATCAGGAGCCAGGTGCAGAACGGGATCAGGAACGTGGGATAGGTCAGGATCAGCGCGAACATGGAATCGAAGATGCCGACCTGGAACACGATGAAGGCCAGCGGAATGAAGAGGATCGAGGGCGGCACGAGATAGGCGAGAAAGATCATCAGCCCCGTGACCCGCGCCCCGGTGAAGCGCACCCGCTCGATGGCATAGGCCGCAAACACGCTTGCCACCAACGAGATGGCCGTCGAGGCGACCGAGACGATCAGCGTGTTCCAGAGCCAGCCGGGATAGGACGTCTCCAGAAACAGGTAGCGCATGTGGTCGAGCGTGGCGTCCACCACCCAGAATGGGCTGTAATCGGTGTAGTTGGTCAGCTGATGGTCGGGTTTGATGGCCGTGATCGCCATCCAGTAGAACGGAAACAGCAGCACGAAGATGAAGCAGAACAGCGGCAGGTAGGTCACGAGGATCCGCCGCGGCAGGCTGTCGAACTGCTCCATCCCGACGATGTCGTCGCGTGGGGCAGGGGCGGTGATGGGTGCGTCGGCCATGATCTTTCCCTTCAGTCCCCGCCGCCCTGCTGCCACTTGCGCCGCTGCAGCCCGAAAAAGCTGAACAGGATTGCGGCCAGTAGGAACGGGATCATGGCGACCGCGATCGCCGCCCCCTCGCCGAGCTGCCCGCCCGGGATCGCGCGCTGGAAGCTGAGCGTGGCCATCAGATGGGTCGAATTCACCGGCCCGCCGCGGGTCAGCACGTAGATGAGCTGAAAATCGGTAAACGTGAAGAGCACCGAGAACGTCATCACCACGGCGATGATCGGCGTCAGCAGCGGCAGGGTGATGCGCCGGAACCGCTGCCAGGGCGTCGCCCCGTCGAGTGCGGCCGCCTCGTTCAGCGACTGCGGAATGGTCTGGAGGCCGGCGAGCAGCGAGATCGCGACGAACGGGATCCCGCGCCAGACATTGGCCGCCATGACGCTGAGCCGCGCGAGCCACGGATCGCCGAGAAAGTTGATCGGCTGGCTGATCCAGCCCCATTGCAGCAGGGTCCAGCTGATGATCGAGAACTGGCTGTCAAAGATCCACCAGAATGCCAGCGCGGACAGCACGGTGGGCACCACCCAGGGCAACAGGATGACCGCGCGGAAGAAGGTCTTGAACGCGAGGTTCTGGTTCAGGAGCAACGCCAGCCAGAGCCCGAGCCCGAATTTCAGGACCGACGCGGTGAACGTGTAGATCAGCGTGTTGAACACCGACAGCCAGAACACCGGATCGTCAAAGAGCCAGATGTAGTTTTCCAGCCCGACGAACACCCCCGGCCGGCCGATCGAGGTATCGGTGAAGCCGAGCCAGACGCCGAGCCCGAGCGGATAGGTCAGAAAACACAGCAGGAACACCGCCGCGGGCAGCATGAAGAGGATGCCCATGCCGGTGCGGCTCGTGCTGAGCCGCTCGAGCATCGTGCGGGAACTGGCCATGGCGATCCTCCGGCGGGGTCTCGCCGGGGGCACAGGGCGCCCCCGGCATCGTGGTCAGCGGTAATATCGGCCCGCGCGGCGGGCGGCGTTGGCGATCGCGTCCTCGGGGCTGCGCTGGCCGGTCACCGCCTCGGCGAACATGTCCACCAGGACGTAGTCGGCCATCGTCCCGGCCGAGGCCGAGCCGAGGGGGCCGGCAAAGCCGTTGGGCCGCAGGCTGGCGGAGGCCTTGGCATAGGGCGCGTGGATCGGATCGGACGTCCAGACCGGGTTGTTCGCGAACCCCTTCAGCGGCTGGCAGCAATATGCGCTGGCACCCGTGATCCATTTGTTGAAGTTCTCGGGCTGGTACATGAACGCGATGTAGGCCTTGGCGGCCTCGGGGAACTTGGTGTGCTGGAAGATCGAGATGGTCGAGGTCTGGTGCAACTCGACCGACGTGCCCACCGGGCCCACGGGCAGGTTGGTGGACCGCAGGTCGGCCGCGATCTCGGCCATCGCGGGGTCCTTCTTGGCGGCATAGTAGAGCGAGACCCCATTGGCCGTCAGCGACACCTGGCCCGCGAGGAACGCGCGGTTGTTGTTGATGTCGAGCCAGCTTTCCGTGCCGGGGATGAAGGTGTCGTAGAGCGCGCGGGCATAGTCCACTGCCGCCCGCGTCTCTGCGCTGTCGATGGTGACCTTGCCATCGGCATCGACCATCGCCCCGCCATGGGACCAGAGCAGCCAGTGGGCGTAGTTATTCCCGTCGCCCACCGCCTTGCCATGGGGAAAGCCCGCAGGGGTTCCGTTTGCCTTCATCGCCTTGCACAGTTCGAGGAACCCGGCCGTATCGGTCGGAAATGTCGAGAACCCCGCCTTCTCGACATGGCTTGCGCGGTAGCAGATCGCGTTGCCGATCGCGCAGAGCGGGACGGCGATGAACCGGTCCTCCAGCTTGGCATAGCCCTCCGGCCCCTCGTACCAGCCGCCATTGGCGGCACCCAGCCCGGTGGCGAGGTCGGTCACGTCCACCAGCTTGTCGGGATACTGGAACGGGTCGTCGAACCAGCTCAGCACCATGTCCGGACCCGACCCCACGTTCGCGGCGACGGCCGCCTTGGGCCGCACATCCTCCCAGCTTTCCTGGTCGATCTGCACGGCAACGCCGGTCGCTGCGGTGAACGCGGCGGTGTTGGCGTTCCACGCCTCCTCCTCGCCCTTCACGAAGGGAACCCAGCGCAGCACGCGCAGGCTCGCCCCCGGCTCGGGCGTGAAGGTGGGCTGGGCGGCGGCGGGGCGCAGCCCGAGCGCACCGATGGCGCCCAGGCCTGCGGCGCCCGCCAGAAGGGTCCTGCGGTCTATGGTCATGGTCGTCTCCTCCGTCGTCGTTGATAGGCTTTTTGGCTCACATGGTGCGGCAGGCGCGCGGGGGGTCAGGCGGACACGCGAAGTCCCGTGCCTGCGTCGAAGAGATGGGTGGCCGCGAGGTCGATGGAGACCGGCAGGACCTCGCCTGGACCGACCGCGATGCGTTCGCGAAACACCCCGATGGTCTCGCGGCTGCCGAGATGGGCGGACACGTGGGTCTCGGACCCCGTGGGCTCGACCACCGCGACCTTGAGCGGGATGTCCCCGCCGACCTGGAAGGATTCGGGGCGCACGCCGTAGATCAACGGCTCCCCCGGCCGCGCGGCGCCGGGATTGCCGACCGGCAGCTGGATGCCCTCGGCCGTGACGAACCCCGCGCGGTCCTCGTTCAGGCGCCCTGGGATCAGGTTCATGGCGGGCGAGCCGATGAAACCGGCGACAAAGAGGTTGTCGGGCCGGTCGTAGAGGTCGAGCGGGCTTCCCACCTGCTCGACCCGGCCGTCATGCATGACCACGATCTTGTCGGCCATGGTCATGGCCTCGATCTGGTCATGGGTGACGTAGACGGTGGTGGTGGTGAGCCGCTGGTGGACGCAAGCCTTGCCCCCTCCTCTCTTCTGGCCTTGTCCAGCGCCTTGGCTGCCACCTCCAGCGATTGCCTGACCCCATTTACACGGGATTCCATTTCAGCTTCCGACTGCAGGGGTTGAACCACGTCAAGCACGCCGCGCATACACCGGTCGGGCCAGTGTCGCCACGGCCGTCAACGGGCAAGTGCCGGCGCCGCTCCTGCGCGTTCGGGAAGGTGACACGGTCACCTTGTGAGTCACCAATCGGTTGAACGAGATGACCTCCATCCACTGGCATGGACTGCTGCTTCC
>JANNOT010000038.1:0-16342 GCA_031399375.1 Paraoceanicella sp. | reverse complement strand
TGGGCTCGGCGCTCGCCCTCGCCGTCGCACAGGCGGGCCTGCGGGTCACGCTCTGCGATGCCCGCCCGCTCGCCGATGCACCGGGGGATTTCGACGGGCGGGCCTATGCCATCGCCGCCGCCTGCGGGCGGATGCTCGACCGGCTGGGGGTGTGGGGCACGCTCGTGCCCGATGCTGCACCGATGACCGACATCCTGGTGACCGACGGGCGGGGGCGGGCCGCACCGGGCCCCGGCATCCTGCATTTCGACCACCGGGCGGGCGAAGGCGGACCCTTCGCCCAGATGGTCGAGCACCGCCACATCCGCGCCGCCCTGACCCGAGCGCTCGGCCCTGCGGGGGTCGACGTCCGGACGCCGGGTGCCGTAGCGGACCATGTCGTGGGCCCCGGGCATGTCACGGTCACGCTCTCGGATGGCGCGCAGGTCAGAGCGCGCGTGCTCGTGGCCTGCGACGGCCGCCACAGCGCCATTGCGGCGCGGGCGGGCATCCGGCAGGTCGGCTGGGACTATCCCCAGACCGGGCTTGTCGCCGCGGTGACACTCGGCGCGCCCCATCGCGGGGTGGCGCACGAATACTTCCTGCCCGGGGGCCCGTTTGCCATCCTGCCGCTGACGGGCGACCGCGCGTCGCTGGTCTGGACCGAGCGCTCGGCCCGCGCGGCAGCGTTGGCCGCCCTGCCCGACGCCCAGTTCCGCGACGCGCTTCAGGCGCTGTTCGGGCCGTTCCTGGGCACAGTCACGCTGGCCGGGGGCCGCCATGCCACGCCGCTGTCGCTCTGGCTCGCCCAGTCCTGGGTGCGCCCGCGGATCGCGCTGGCGGGCGAGGCCGCGCATGGCATCCACCCCCTGGCCGGGCAGGGCCTGAACCTGGGGCTGAAGGACGCGGCCGCGCTGGCCGAGGTGCTGGTCGAGGCGCAGCGCCGCGGCGAGGATATCGGCGCCCTCGACGTGCTGACGCGCTACCAGACCTGGCGACGGTTCGACACGATGGCCGTGGCGCTCGCCTGCGACGGGCTGAACCGGCTTTTTTCCAACGACATCGGCGCGCTGCGGGTGCTCCGCGGTGCGGGGCTTGCGCTGGTGGACCGGCTGCCCACGGCCAAGCGCGGCTTCATGCGGATCGCCGCGGGCGATAGCGGAACGCCGCCGCGGCTTTTGCGGGGTCTGCCGCTCTGATTCTATTCGCAACCGAGCGGCTGGTGGTCCGCCGCTATACCGCGGCGGACATCCCCGATGCCTGCGCCTATCGCGCAGACCCCGAGATCCAGCGGTTCCAGGGGCTCGATCCGGACCCCGACGCGTTCCATGCCGATCTCGCACGAATGGCGGGACGCGCGCCGCTCGACGATGGCGGCTGGCTGAACCTGGCCGTGGTCGGGGCGGCGGATGGGGCGTTTCTCGGCGATCTTGGGCTCGACGCGGGGGGCCCGGAGGGGGCGGTCCTCATCGGCCTCGGGCTGATGCCCCATGCGCGCCGCCGCGGCCTGGCGCGCGAGCTTGTGGACGGCACGCTCGACTGGCTCCACGACAGGGGGATCGGCTGGGCCATCGCCGAGGTCGACCTTCGCAACGGCGCCAGCCTCGCACTCTTTGCCGCCTGCGGGTTCGAGCGGGCCGGCGAGGCCGAGGATGACGAGGGCGCCTACGCGATCCTCGCCCGGGTTCCCTAATCCGCGAGCCTGCGCGCCTCGTCGATCAGAAGGATCGGGATCCCGTCGCGCACCGGAAACGCATAGCCCGCACCCCGGGACACCAGTTCGTTCGCCACGGGATCCCAGACCAATGGGCCGCGGGTCACGGGGCAGACCAGTGCCTCGAGCATGCGCCCGTCATGGGGCGGGCGGACGGGCTCGTCGCTCACCGGGGGGACCGCGCGCTCACTGCAGCGACCCCTCGCCGCCGCCGCGAAGGGCGAATTCCATCAGCGTCACCAGCGTCTCGCGCCGGGTCTCGAGGCTCGGCGCCTCGAGCAGGGCCTGCTTCTCTTCGGCCTCGAACGGGCAGAGGATGGAGAGCGAGTTGATGAGAAGCTCCACCTCCGCCTCCTTCAATGCATCCCAGTCCGACGACAGGCGCGTCGTCTCGAAGAACCGCGCGAGCAGGGCGAGGAACCCGTCGCGGTCGAATTTCGGGTCGTTCTCGACCGGGCCAAGATCGCGTTCGAAGCTGTCCCAGTCCACGGTGAAGCGCCGATAGGGGGTGAACCCGTCGAATTCGGCCCCGAGCCGGAACCGGCAGACGCCCGACAGGCTGATGAGATAGCGCCCGTCATCGGTTTCCGAAAAGCTCGTGACCCGCCCCGCGCAGCCGATCTGGTGCATGCGCCGCCCGTTTTCCAGCGGCTGGACCATCCCGATCAACCGGTCCTGGCTTTTGAGCGTGTCGTCGAGCATCGCGAGATAGCGCGGCTCGAAGATGTTGAGCGGCAGGCGCGCGCGCGGCAGCAGCAGCGCGCCCGGCAGGGGGAACACGGGGATCGCGGCTGGCAGGTCGGCAAGTGAAAAGCGCCGGGGCATCCCGCGCGCCCTCACGCGAAGATCATCGAGGAGAGACGGCGCCGTCCCTTCAGCGTCAGGGGGTCCTTGGGCCCGAGCATGTCGAAGATCTTGAAGAGCTGGGTCTTGGCGGCGCCCTCGTTCCATTCCCGGTCGCGGCGAAAGATCTCGAGCAGTGCCTCCACCGCCTCGTCCGTCTGCCGGTTGCCGATCAGGGCGAGCGCGAGGTCGAAGCGCGCCTGGTGGTCATCGGGGCTCGCCTCGACCGCGGCCTTCAGCACCCCCACCTCGCCCGCCTCGGCCGAGGCGGCAGCAAGCTCGATCTCGGCCCGCGCGGCGAGAATGTAGGGATCGTTCTCCTTGCCCGCCGGTGCCATGGCGAGCACCTGCTCGGCCCGCTCGAAATCGCCCGTCGCGATGTGGGCGCGCGCGAAGCCGCCGATGGCGCGCGTGTTCTCCGGCTCCTCTCCCAGCACGGCGGCAAAGGTCTGGGCGGCGTCGCTCACCGCGCCCTCGGCCAGCATCTGCTCGGCGGCGGCCAGCGCGTCCTCCAGCCCCGCCGCGGCCGATCCCATGTTGGCCACGCGGGCAACGAAGTCCTTGATCTGTGCGGGGCTCTGCGCGCCCACGAACCCGTCCACCGGCCGCCCGTCGACGAAGGCGTAGACCGCGGGGATCGACTGTATGCGCATCTGGGTGGCGAGGCGCTGGTTCTGGTCGACATCGACCTTGACCATCCGCACCTTGCCCTTCAGCGCCTTGACCGCAGCCTCCAGCGCCGGTCCCAGGGTCTTGCAGGGGCCGCACCAGGGGGCCCAGAAATCGACGATCACCGGCACCTCGCGCGACGCGTCGATCACATCGGCCATGAAGGACGCCTCCGTCCCCTCGCGCACGAAAGCCTGATCGGCCGTCATCCCCTGTCCCAGCATCGGCTTCCCCTTCGTCCCCGCGGCCCCGTGTCCGGCGCTTTGCCCTTATCTAGCCCCCGGGGCGGCGCCTGCCAAGGCTCGGGACCCCGCGGGGGCTGCCAGCGGCGAAATCGACCACCCCGGGCCACCGCGATTTCGACCTTGCGCTCGCGCCCCGGATCGCCTATCCCACCGCCACCCAAAGGAAGCGGGCGTAGCTCAGGGGTAGAGCATAACCTTGCCAAGGTTAGGGTCGTGAGTTCGAATCTCATCGCCCGCTCCATGGGTCACCCAAGACCAGTCGGCACTGTCAGAACTGCCGCGATCGCATCGCGCCGATGAAGGCGGCGAGGCTGGCGGAGCCCCGGCGGCTCGGCAGATAGACCACGCTGACCGGCACGGGGTCGGGGGCGTGATCGGCCAAAACCTCGACCAGATGCCCCTCGGCGATCGCCACGGTTACCTGGTAGGACAGGGCGCGCGTGATCCCGAAGCCGCGCAGGGCCGCGTCGATGGCCGCGTCGGCGGTGTTGACGGTGAGGCGCGGCGCGACGGTCACGCTGGTCGCGGTTTTGCCGCCGAACCGCCAGTCCGTCGCCGTCCCCAGACCGTCGAAGGCGATCACGCTCGCGCCGCGCAGGTCCGCAGGCATCGTAGGGACGCCCGCGCGGGCCAGGTAGGCAGGGCTGGCCACGACGACCCGGCGCACCTCGCCGAGGGTCGTGGCGATCAGGCTGCTGTCGGGCAGCGGGCCGATCCGCAGCGCGGCATCGAACCCTTCCTCCAGCAGGTGCGTGACCCGGTCGAGCAGGACCAGCCGGACGGTGAGCGCGGGATGGGCGGCGAGCATCGCCTCGACCGCGGGCATCACGTGGAGACGGCCGAACACGACGGGGGCGGTCAGCGACAACTGGCCCCCCGGGGCGGCGCGCTGGCCCGCGGCCTGCCGCTCTGCCGCGTCGATTTCGGCCAGGATGGCGCGGCAGCGGTCGAGATAGGCTGCGCCCGCCTCGGTCAGGCGCACGACGCGGGTGGTTCGGTTCAGGAGCGGCACGCCCAGCCGCGCCTCAAGCTGCGCGACCGCCCGGGTCACCGCCGCGGGCGACAGGCGCAGCGCCCGCGCCGCCCCGGCGAAGCTGCCCAGGGTGGCGACGCTGCGAAACACCTCCATCGCCGTCAGCCGGTCCATGGGACCTTTCAAGGGCAGAACGGCGGCGGTGTCAAAATCCGTGTTGCCGAGGATCACGGGCAGGGCGTCCCGTCGTCGGCGGACACTCCGCGCGGGTGCCATCCCGGCGCGGGGGGCCGCGACCGGTGGCGCACCCGCGCGCACCCATCGGGGACAGCACCCGCAGCCGGGCCCGACCGACGCGGCCCATGGGCGACGTCACAATGTCGTGTTAACCTTAAAGCCGGTAACTTTGGTACCGGAACTTGGGGGACATACATGCGCTTTCTGAATGCCTGCGTGCTGGGCGCCGCTTTGCTGGCACCCATATCCGCGGTCGCGGCCACAATCGGCGCCGATGATTGGGCGGCGGAACTCATCATCAACGGTGATTCGACCCTGTTGACGAGCAGCTTCGTCGATCCTGTCAATTCAGCCGCGGGGTTCGGCGACAATTTCGACATCATCATCACTTGGGTCGATGGCAACAGCTTCGATGTGTCGCTGCTTCTCTTCAATACCGACGCATTGGATCTGTCGCTGGAACTCACCGGGCTCGACTTCACCGATGGCGGACCGATCCAGGGCGCGAGCTTCAACCGCCCAGCCAGCGACGTGGACAGTTTCCTCGTGGACAACCCGGCTGCGGTGTTCATCGAGCCGGTCGTCAGCTTCACCGAAACCTCGGTGCTGGCGATCTGGGGCTACAATGCGGCTTTGGGCGCGGACGGGCCGCGGCTGCGCTTTGACGTCGATCTGGGCGACGAGGATCCGACGGCCATACCCCTGCCCGCCGGCGGCGTGCTGCTCGTGACCGCGCTCGCGGTCCTGGGGGCGGCGCGCCTGCGGCGACGCTGATCGCGGTCGCGCCGGGTCAGGCCCGGCGCGCCCCGATCTGGGCGATGTCGAGCAATTCCAGCACCTTCGCCTCGATGTCGTCGGCGTTCATCGCGGCGAGGGCATACATCTTTTCCGGGCTGTCCTGGTCGATGAACGTGTCGGGCAGGACCATCATGCGGAAGCGCAGGCCGCGGTCGAACACGCCCTCGGTGGCCAGAAGCTGTGCGACATGGCTGCCAAAGCCACCCACGGCGCCTTCCTCGATGGTGATCAGCGCCTCATGCCCGCGGGCGAGGCGCAGGATGAGGTCGCGGTCCAGCGGCTTGGCAAAGCGTGCATCGGCGATGGTCGGCGTTATCCCGCGCTGCGCCAGCGTGTCGGCAGCCCGCAGAACCTCGGCCAGGCGCGCGCCGAACGACAGGATCGCGACCCCCGTCCCCTCGCGCATCACCCGCCCGCGCCCGATCTCGAGCGGGATGCCGCGCTCGGGCATCTCCACCCCCACCCCCTCGCCGCGCGGAAAGCGAAACGCCGACGGGCGGTCGTCGATGGCCGCGGCGGTGGCGACCATGTGGACCAGGTCCGCCTCGTCCGCCGCCGCCATCACGACGAAATCGGGCAGGTTGGCAAGATAGGCGATGTCAAAGCTGCCCGCATGGGTGGCGCCGTCCGAACCCACCAGCCCGGCGCGGTCGATGGCAAACCGTACGGGCAGGCGCTGGATGGCCACGTCATGGACCACCTGATCATAGCCGCGCTGCAGGAAGGTGGAATAGATCGCACAGAACGGCTTCAGCCCGCCCGCCGCCATCCCGGCGCAGAACGTCACGCCATGCTGTTCGGCGATCCCGACGTCAAAGCAGCGCCGCGGAAACCGCTCGGCGAAAAGGTTGAGCCCGGTGCCGTCGGGCATCGCTGCCGTCACCGCCACGATCCGGTCGTCCTGCTCGGCCTCGCGGATCAGCGCCTTGGCGAACACGCTGGTATACGACGGCGCGTTGGAGGGGGATTTCTTCTGCTCGCCGGTCACCACGTCGAACTTCACCGTCGCGTGGCCCTTGTCGCGGGCCCGCTCGGCCGGGGCATAGCCCTTGCCCTTCTGGGTCAGGGCGTGGATCAGGACGGGGCCGTCCGCGCGCACCTTGACCGCGCGCAGGACGTTCACGAGGCTTTCGATGTCATGGCCGTCGATCGGCCCGACATAGGAAAACCCCAGCTCCTCGAACAGCGTGCCCCCGACCGTGACCGCCTTGACCAGCTCCTTCGCCCGGCGCGCCCCTTCCTGCAGCGGGCCGGGGAGCAGGGCGGCGAACCCCTTGGCCGCCGAGCGCAGTTCCTGGAATGGGGCCCCGGCGTAGAGCCGCGACAGATAGGCCGACATCGCCCCGGTCGGGGGGGCGATCGACATCTCGTTGTCGTTCAGGATCACGATCAGCCGTTTCTTAAGATGGCCTGCATTGTTCAGCGCCTCATAGGCCATGCCCGCGCTGATCGCCCCGTCCCCGATGACCGCGATCGCATCCCCGAGCCCCTCGGGGCAGTCCCCGCCCAGCTCACGCGCCATGACAAAGCCGAGCGCGGCGGAGATCGAGGTGGAGGAATGGGCCGCGCCGAACGGATCGTACGGGCTTTCCCGGCGCTTGGTGAAGCCCGACAGCCCACCCCCCATGCGCAGGGTGCGGATCCGTTCGCGCCGGCCGGTCAGGATCTTGTGCGGATAGCACTGGTGGCCGACGTCCCAGATCAGCTTGTCGCGCGGGGTGTCGAAGACCGCGTGGATCGCCACCGTCAGCTCCACGACGCCGAGCCCCGCACCAAGATGCCCGCCGGTCACCGAAACGGCCGAGATCGTCTCGGCGCGCAGCTCCTGGGCGACCTGGCGCAATTCGGGGATGCTCAGCGACTTGAGGTCTGCGGGGCTCTGGATCCGGTCGAGAAGTGGTGTGGGGGGCCGGTCGGTCATCTGGGGTCTCTCCGCCGTGTCAGCTCGTCCGGGTCAGCGTGAACCGCGCCGCGTCCCGCAGAGGCTCCGCCACGGGTCCGAAGGGGTCAAGCGCCGCGACGGCATTGTCAACCAAGGTTGACGCGCGCTTGGCCGCAGCGTCAAGCCCGAGCAGCCCGACGAACGTGGCCTTGCCCGCCGCCGCGTCCTTGCCCACCCGCTTTCCAGCGGCCCGGGCATCGCCGGTCGCGTCGATCAGATCGTCGCGGATCTGGAACGCAAGGCCGAGCGCGTCGGCATAGGCGGCAAGGGCGGCGCGCGCCCCGGGACCTGCCCCGCCCAGGATGCCACCTGCTTGCGCGGCAAACCCGATCAGCGCCCCGGTCTTGAGCGCCTGAAGCCGGGTGATTGCTGCGAGGTCCAGCGGGGTCCCCGCCGTCTCGGCCGCGATGTCCATGGCCTGACCGCCCACCATGCCCGCGGCGCCCGAGGCGCGGGCCAGTGCCAGGCAGAGCGCCGCGCGCACCGCGCCATCGGGATGGGTGGCGGGATCGGCCAGCAGCTCGAACGCCAGGGTCTGGAGCGCGTCGCCCGCCAGCACCGCCACCGCCTCGTCGAACGCGATGTGCACCGTGGGCCGCCCGCGGCGCAGGTCGTCATCGTCCATGCAGGGCAGGTCGTCATGGACGAGGCTGTAGGCATGCAGGCACTCGATCGCCGCCGCCACCCGCAGGGCACGGTCCCGCTGCACGTCGAAGAGCCCCGCGGACCCGAGGACGAGGAACCCCCGCAGCCGCTTTCCCCCGCCGAGCGTCGCATAGCGCATCGCCTCGGTCACCCGGTCCGTCGCAGGGGGCAGAAGCGCGTCGAGCGACGCCTCGACCGAGACCGCCGCCGCCTGGAGCGTGTCCATCAGCCCTGCTCGAACGGCTTGGTGCCCGTGGCGCGGCCATCCGGGCCGACGGTGATCTGGGCGACCTTCTCCTCGGCCGCGCGCAGCTTGTCCTCGCAGAGTTTCTTCAGGGCGGCGCCGCGTTCGTAAAGCGCGATGGACTGCTCGAGCGGGACCGTGCCGCCCTCGAGCTCGCCCACGATCTTCTCGAGCGCAGCCATCGCGTCCTCGAAGCTCAGGCTTTCGACCGGCGTCTCGCTCATCCCCCGCGCTCCATCAGCACCGCGACATGCGCCGCGGCAGACGCCGCCAGCGCATCGAGGTCGTAGCCCCCTTCGAGGCAGGAGACAACCCTGCCCCCCGCGTGCCGGTGTGCGACGTCACAAAGCACGCCGGTGATCCAGGCATAGTCCGCCTCGCGCCAGGCGAGGTTGGCGAGCGGGTCGTCGGCATGGGCGTCGAACCCGGCGGACAGGATCATCAGCTCGGGCGCGAACGCGTCCAGCGCGGGCAGGATCTCGCGCTCCACCACCCGGCGCAGAACCGCGCCGCCCGTGCCCGGGGCAAGCGGGATGTTGATCACCTGACCATGCGCGCCCCGCTCGCCCGCAGCCCCGCTGCCCGGCCAGAGCGGCATCTGGTGGGTTGAGACGACGCGTACCCGTGGCTCGTTCCAGAGGAGCGCCTGGGTCCCGTTGCCATGATGGACATCGAAATCGACGATCGCCACGCGCGACAGGCCGCGCCGGTCGAGCGCATGCAGCGCTGCGATGGCGACGCTGCCAAAGAGGCAGAACCCCATGGGGCGCTCCGCCTCTGCGTGGTGGCCCGGCGGGCGGCAGGCGACGAAGGCGTTCGCGACTGTTGCGTCGAGCACGAGGTCCACGGCCCGGATCGCCCCGCCGACCGCGCGCAGGGCCGCGGCGACCGAGCCCGGGCCGATATGGGTGTCGGCATCGAGCGCCACGGTCCCCCGCGTGGGCTCCGCCCCCCGGATCGCCGCGACATGGGACGCAGGATGGGCGAGCAGGAGGTCGGCATCGGTTGCGAGGGGCGCCGCCTCGCGCAACAGGGCGTCGAATGCGGGCGCCTCCAGCGCGCGCAGGATGGCCCGCAGCCGGTCCGCCCGCTCCGGGTGACCCGGCGGCGTCACATGCGCGAGGCAGTCGGGGTGGGTGAGAAAGGCGGTGGTCATGCACGCTCCGGTCCGCGGATCGGGTCGAGCCTAGCCTGCGGCCCTGCGCCTGCCAACGGCCCCGGCGGGCGATGCGGCGGGATCGGTGTCACCCCCGGGGGTCGCCGTCCGCATCCCCGTCCGCATCCCCGTTCCCATCGCGGTCGCGGTCGAGCACCATGCGGAGCTGCGCAAGCCCGGGCAGCAAGCCGTCGGGCAACTCGGCGGGCAGGGCTGCCGCGATGCGCAGGATGTCGGGGGCGACACTGGCGAGTGCCGCGCCCCGGAACGCAGCGCCCGCCGCGGTCAGCCGCACGATCTTGCCCCGCCCGTCGCGCGGGTTGGGCGCCACCGCCACCAGCCCCCGCGCCGCGAGGCCCGCAAGCACGTGGCTCATGGTCGTCTTGGGCACCTGGAAGGCGCGGGCCAGCGCCAGCGGGGTCTGCCCGTCGCCCAGCCGGGTGAGGTGATTGAGCACGCCGAACTGGGCAAAGGTCACGCCGTCGGGCAGCCGCGCCTCGATCCGCGCGCGAGAGAGCTGTGCGAGGATCGCGATCTCGTTGAAGAGCGCTGCATATCCCTGTGCGGCTGGGTGCAGCGGCGGTTCGGCGCGGGTCCTGTCAGCCATTCCTCAGCTTTGCGTGGAGCGGCCAGCGCGGGCTGGGCGGGACGGATTCGGCATGGCCCAACCGCCCGAGCATCTGGACGGTTTCGCCGGCAAGCGCAAGCCGGGCATGGGCCTCGGCATAGGGGCCGGCCATCTCGGGATACTCCTGGAGCGCCTGGCTGACCGGATGCAGGCCGAGGCCGAGCCCGGTGGTGGCGAGGTTGAGCCGCAGCCAGTCGCGTCCCGCCGCGATCTGGTCGGCCCGCGTGTTCCGCGGTGTGGCGAGCCAGACCAGCGCCGGTGTGCCGGCGACCATGTCGCGGTACATCTGCAAGCCCGAGCGTGCGGCGATCGAGGCGGGATCGGCGAGGCTCTGGCGCGTGACCAGCCCCGCGACCATCATCCCTTCCACCATCGCGCCGGTCAGCGGGATCCCATCGGGCGACGCCTCGATCTCGGCCCGGCCGAGGCGCATCAGATCCACGCTTTCCATCGCCGTGCGCGCGGTGGTGGATTCGATCACCACGCCGCGGTCGATCAGGTCGCGCAGCGGGGCGATGGCCACGGGATCGACGCCCCCGTCGCCCCGCACGAAGCGCAACGCCCCGAGCGCCGTGGCAAGGTCGGCCGCGGCCACCGGCCGGGTCATGTCGAAGGGCACCTTGCTCGACCGACGCTGGGCGGCATGGGAAAATAGCGGATCGGGCACGCCCCCGGCGCCAAACCGGGCAACGGCGACGGGCGCCGTGCCCGCCACGCCCGCGTCCTCGCCCGCCGGAAAGAGATCGAGGGCGACCGCAAAGCCGTCCTGCGCCGCGGCGAGCGCCAGGAGTTCGACAAAGCACCCCAGTCCCACGGTGATCTGCCGGTCAAACGGGTCGGTCGCGGGCAGCGCGCGGCCCGGATCGCGCCAGATTGCCACCCGGTCGGGCATGGCGAGGTCGGCGATCCAGGGCTGGAGGTTGTGCGGATTGGGCGCGAGGATCGCCCAGGACAGGGCGCGGCGGCGGGGCTCGATCTCCATCCCCGCAGCGGCCCAGGGCGCGAGCGCCGCGGCCGGACTGCGCGTCAGGGCAAATGCCCCGGCGCCGGTTGCGGCGGCGAGCACGACGCCCCCGCCGGCCAGGGCGATGAAGCGGCGACGGGACAGGGTCATGGCGGGTCTCCTCCGATGGCGATGGAGGGATCATATAGTACGACACCGCACTAACAAGTGCGAAATCGCACTATGTCAGTCGGGTGCCAGCATATAGCCCGATCCGCGCACGGTCTGGAGGTACCGCGGCACCCTGGGGTCCGCCTCGATCTTGCGCCTCAGGCGGGTGATCTGCACGTCCACGGCCCGCTCCTGCGCGCCACCCTCGGCGCGGCCGAGCTCCTCGACCAGCCGGGTGCGGCTCACCGGCTCGTTGGGGGTGGCGGCGAGGATGCGCATCAGGGCGATCTCGGTGCTCGTCAGCCGCACCTGGGCAGGTCCGCGCCAGAGCTCGGCCCGGGTGGCGTCATAGCGCACCGCCCCCAGCATGAGCGCCTTGGGGATCTCCGGCGCAGGCTCCACCGGCAGCGCCCGGCGCAGGATGGCTGTGATGCGCAGCAGCAATTCGCGCGGCTCGAAGGGTTTGGGAAGATAATCGTCCACCCCCGCCTCCAGGCCCGCGATCCGGTCCCCCGCCTCGCCCCGCGCGGTCAGCAGGATGATCGGCACCGCGTGGGTGGATCGAAGGCTGCGGGCGAGCGCGACGCCGTCCTCGCCCGGCATCATGACGTCGAGAATGACCAGGTCGAACGACAGCCCCGCGAGCAGCCGCCGCGCGTGGGCCGCATCGCGGGCCGGGGTCACGAGAAAGCCGTGGCGCACGAGAAACTTGCGCAACAGCTCGCGGATGCGCTCGTCGTCATCCACCACAAGCAGGTGGGTGTCGCGGCGCGGCTCGCTCATCCCCGGCCCCGTTCGACGAGTGCCATCACCCTGTCGCGCTTCTCGGCATCCATCATCTGCTCGAGCACGCGGCGAAAGCCTGCAACCGCCTCGGATCCCGCCTCGCGGTAGGCCCGGCGGACCCGTTCGCGCTGCGCCTCCGACAGGGCCCGCTCCAGGGCGGCCCCCTTCTCGGTCAGGTGCAGATTGCGCTGGCGGCGGTCCTCGCGCCCGATCCGGCTGTCCACCAGCCCGTCATCGACCAGTTGGCGCAACACCCGGTTCAGCGACTGCTTGGTCACGCCGAGCACATCCAGAAGCTCCGCGACCGTCAAGCCGGGCAGGCGCTGGATGAAGTGGATCGCGCGGTGATGCGCCCGCCCGTAGCCGTATTCGTCGAGGATCCGGTCGGGGTCCGACACGAAAGCCTGATAGGCAAAGAACATCAGCTCAATGCCCTGACGCAACTGGTCGTCGGTCAGGAACAAAAGCTGCTCGCCCCGGGCAATCTTCTGTCCCGGGCCGAGGGTGGCGGTGGAGCCGGGGCTTTGGCCCGGGCTGGGGCCAGAGCTGGGGCCAGAGCTGGGGCCAGCATTGGGGCCAGTGGTGGGCATGACGCATCCTTACACAGCTACGGATCACAGTTTACGTCAGGCATGTTGACATTCCAAGATCCCAATGCTAGCCCCGTTCCAGGAAATCGGCAACTTCCTGTCGCGTAAGGGATGTCCTGCGCAATATATGGAAAATGAACGGCGAGGGGAGACACGAGATGGCAGGGGCCTACGATGACCGGGACGGCACGATCTGGATGGACGGGCGGCTCGTGCCCTGGCGCGAAGCGAATGTTCATGTGCTGACCCACGGTCTGCATTACGGCTCGGCGGTGTTCGAGGGCGAGCGGGCCTATGGTGGCGTGGTGTTCAAGAGCCGTGCCCATTCCGAGCGGCTGCTGAAGTCGGGCGAGATGATGGACATTCCCATCCCCTATACGGTGGACGAGATCGAAGCGGCAAAGGAGACAGCGCTGAAGGCGAGCGGGCTGACCGACGCCTATGTCCGCGCGCTCGCCTGGCGCGGCTCGGGGCCCGAGATGGGGGTGGCCGCTGCGGCCAATCCCGTGCGCCTCGCCGTCGCGGTCTGGGAATGGGGCGCCTATTACGGCGATGCGAAGTTCAAGGGGGCCAAGCTCGACATCTCGGTCTGGAAGCGACCCTCGCCCGAGACGATCCCCTGCTTTGCCAAGGCGTCGGGGCTCTACATGATCTGCACCATGTCCAAGCACACCGCCCAGGCCAAGGGCTGCTCGGACGCGCTGATGATGGATTACCGCGGCTACATCGCCGAGGCGACGGGGGCGAACGTGTTTTTCGTCCAGGATGGCAAGGTGCACACGCCAAAACCCGACTGCTTCTTGAACGGCATCACCCGCCAGACCGTCATCGGCCTTCTGCGCGACCGGCAGATCGAGGTGGTGGAGCGCCACATCCTGCCGGGGGAGATGGAGGGGTTCGAGCAGTGCTGGCTGACTGGAACCGCCGCCGAGGTCACCCCGGTCGGCGAGATCGGCGCGTATCGCTTCGAGGTCGGCGCCCTGACCCGGACCATCGCCGAGGATTACGAGAAGCTGGTGCGCGGCCGCGCATGACGCCGCTCCCGCGCGCCGCGGGACCGCCTGCGACCGCGACGATGCGGTCGACGAGCGCGTCCATGTCCTCGGTCAGGTGGTGCCCGCCCTCGAACGCCGCGACGGTCAGTCCGGGGGTGGGGGCAAGGCGGGGGCAGGGGCTCGCGTCTTCCTGCATGCCATGGGCGCAGAGGACCGGCAGATGCGCGATGCCCGCGATGGCCGCGCCCACATCCGCCTCCCCGCCCGTCCGGCCCAGCCAGCCCGCGATGCGAAGGTGGAACGCCGTCCGCGCCTCGGGTGCGAGCAGGATCACCGCCGCGACCCGCGCGGCGACTGTGCGCGGCAGGAGCGGCGCGTAGAACGGCGTGACACTGGCGCCGAGCGAGAAGCCGACGAGCATCAGGGGACGCCCGGCCGCCTCTGGACCGAAGCCATCGGCGATGCGGGCGATGTCGGCCGCAATCCGTTCGGGCCGCCGTTCCTGCCAGAGATAGCGCAGGGCGGAAATGCCCACGACGGGGACGCCGCGGGCGGCGAGCCGGTCCGCCACCGCCTGATCGAACGGCGCCCAGCCACCATCGCCGGACAGAAAGACCGCCCAGGCCCCCGCGCCCCGCGCGGGATCGCCATGGAGCGTCAGCGGCAGGTCGGCGAGGGCTGCGGGGACCGTGCCCGCCAGGTGCAGTGCCGCATCCGTGCCCGCGATGGCAAGGTAGGCGCCGAGGACCGCACCGGCGTCTGGTCCGGCCCGCAGGACGCGCAACCCCGGAAATCGGGTCGCGCGGTCGCCCGGATCGCCGGTCACGACATCCGTCCACGGCGCAGGCACCGGACCGGGCGGAGCGCGGGTGCAAAGGGCGGGATCCACCGGCAGGGCGGCATCCCAGCCCAGGGACACGAGGCCCTTGAACGCGACCGGCCCCGCCCCGGACAGGGCGGCATGGCCGAACCCTGCCCCCTGCCCGAGCCCGATCAGCGTCGGCGGCACCCCGCCGCCCAGACCCGCCATCGCCACGGCATCCGCCACCACGGACTGCAGGACCTCGGCGGCCGACCCGCACCCCGCGGCTGCGAGGCGCGCGCGCAGGACCGCGAGATCGACGCCAATGGCAAGGGTGTGGAGCGTCGCGAGCCGGTCGGCGAGCGCGTCGAGCGCGGGGGTCCACCCGCCGCGGTCCGACACGATCAGGGCGACGGACCGCGCCTCGCCCGCCAGCGGCAGGCGCAGGGCGGCCCAGGGCCGCGGCTGGTGCGGGCCAAAGCCGAGGAGCAGGGCCAACCCTGCGGCAAGGGCGATCGGGCGGATCATCGGCACTCCGGGGCGGGCGGGTTTCCCCCGCCCCCGCTCTGACGCAAAATCATTGAGCATTGGTAGCGTCCTGCCACCCCTTAACGGGATCGCAAGGGCTGAGGCCCGAGTGTCGCCGCGGGTCACAGCGGGGACGGAACGCCATGTCGGCAGCGACGCAGACTGCGGCGGTCATGACCGCCCTCCCCGATCCGGCCACGGGTCAAGCCTGTGACCGCGATGCGCGCCCGGGGCGCGCGTGCTCGTCCGTTCGCGGGATCGCGCTGCGCGTCGCAGCTCTCGCCGCGATCCTTCTCGGCCTTGGCTGGCTGATGGCCGACAGGCTGGCGGAGATCGACGGTGCAGCACTGGCCGCCGCGCTCGCGGCCGCGCCGCTTGGCACCCTCCTGCTGGCGGCCTGCCTGTCGGCGCTCAGCCATGCCGCCGTCTCGCTCTACGATCCGGTATCCGCGCCGCTGGCCGGGGTCGGCCTGCCCCTGGCCCGCCTGGTGACGGGGGGGTTCGTCGGATCGACCGTGGGCCAGGTGCTCGGCTTCGGCCTCGCGACCGGAAGCCTCGCGCGGTGGCGCATGTATGCCGGTGCCGGGGTCAGCGCAGGCCAGGCGGTAGTCCTGAGCGGGCTCGTCACGGCGGGGTTCTGCACTGGGCTCGCCGGTCTGACCGCGCTTCTCGTGCTGGGCCACCCCGCCACGGCGGCGCGGATCACCGGGCTCGGCGCGGGGGGCCTTGCCCTGGCCGCGGCGGCCTGTCTGCTCGCGCTGATGGCCGCCACGATGGCGGCCGGGCGGGGCCGCTGCCTGCGGATCAGCCGGCGGCGCGTGGGCCTTCCCGGCGCGGTCTGGGTCCTGCGCTGCACGGCAGTGGCGGCGGCGGACGTGATCCCCGCGGCGTTTGCGCTGTTCGTCCTGATGCCCGCGGCGCATCTGCCGCCGCTGCACGATGTGGTGCTGGTCTACCTCGTGGCCCTCGGCGCCGGACTGATGACAGGCGCACCGGGGGGGATCGGGCTCTTCGAGACGGTGCTGCTCCTCGCGTTCCCGACCATCCCCGTCACGGACATGGCGGCGAGCGTGCTGCTCTACCGCGTGATCTATTTCGGGCCCGCCTTCGTCCTCGCGCTTGCCCTGCTGGCCCGCGGGGGACGGGCGGAGCCCCGCGCGGACGCGGCCGTGCTCCCGACCCACGCGGCGTTCCTCCTCGACGGGGGCACGCGGGCCGAGGCGGCGCTCGCGCGGCTGGGCGACAAGTGCTTCCATGTCGCGCCCGCCGGCGATGCCGTCCTGATGTACGGCGTCCAGGGCCGCCACTGGATCGTGAGGGGCGATCCCTACGGACCCCCGGCGGCCTGGGGCGCGCTGATGGACAGCGTCGAGACCGCCGCGCGCGCGGCTGGCGCACGGGTTGCGAACTACAAAGCCGATGCGCGATCGCTCGCGTTCTGGCGCGCCCGCGGC